>CAZCZF010000019.1:0-26450 GCA_964503025.1 uncultured Vampirovibrio sp.
AGGGTAATAAGAGGTTAAAAAGTCATTCTGAGGCTGATTAAGCCGAAGAATCCAGCCGATGATAAACTTTTTTCAACCAGCTGGATTGCTTCACTTTCGTTTGCAGAATGACTGAGCGTACGTCCACTAATTTTACGTCCAAATAACTGGATTGCTTCGCTTTCGCTCGCAATGACTAGATTTGAGACTACTAATTTCAAGTCATTGCGAGAAAAACGCAGTTTTTCGTGGCAATCCATTCCTTTTTTCCCCTCGCCCCTTGAGGGAGAGGGTGTCCGAAGGACGGGTGAGGGGTTGAAGTGTCCCTTTGAGTGAGAAAGAAGTAAGCTCTGGATTGCTTCACTATGCATCAAAATTCCCTGACGCTAATCTATATCTATCGGACTGCGTTGGATTAGTTCAATAGCCTCTCTTGCCGTGAATACCAATTCTTCCGGAATATTTGAAATAGTACAGAACTGTCTCAGGACATCAATAACACGTTTAAAAGATCTTACAATATCGCCTTCGCCCATATCTACTTCATCAATAATACTTTCCCATTCCGCGCCGTTCACCCACATTTCAATAAGCGGAGAGTAAAAGCCGTTTATATACATTGGGTCATCAACATCGTGGTTCTTTTGCTTTTTATCCAATTCGCGTTTTATATCTTTAATCTTATTGAGTTTCTTTCTGACATTCGGCGATAGCGGCAGTTGTGAATATAAATCTGCACGCATATCTTCTGTAGTTATTGCGCAAACAACACTTGCTAATTCAGCAGGAGTTAAGCCTTCCAATACTCCGGAGAAAATTACTTGCGCCAAGAATAGTTCATTCTCTGAACGGATTTGAGAAATTGTAACTCCGCGTTCTGTCGGGTAATCGTCTTTAATATAACCGTAATCTATCAGAACCGCCCTGTGTGATATAAATTTGTTCCAGAATATATCCTTCTGTTTTTCAATTTCTTTTTCAAGCGCTTTCTGTTTAGCATTGTATCTTGCAAGTACATCAATGATTTTCATGTGCTTTTTGAATAATTTGCAGGTATCACACTCATAAGAATGCATCCTTTGTAGCATCAATTTTGTTTGACGTCCAAATTCTGCTGCTTCTTCACTAAGTGGACGATTTTTTTTCTTTTCCTGCTTTTGTATGGTTTTAAACACTCGTCTGTTCTGAACGTAAATGTCTCTGATTTTATTGTATTCAAGCAAATCTTCATTCGTTTTTTTGCAATAACATTCAAAAGAATTGCATTCGCAAATTTTTTCGTCATACTCTGCCTTTAGAGCAAGATAAGGTTCTATTCTTGAATTTGAAGAGAAGTAACCAAAACTTTTGAGGACAAGCTCTTTTGCTTCTTCCAACGAAAATCTTTGAAGCAGGTTTAGTACCATTGAATAACTTGGAGAGAACTTACTTTCAAGCGGATTAGCGTCACTAAGTACTAATTCTGCAACATCTTCCGGAGTTTGGAACGGTGTTCCCGCGATTACAACGTATCCGATTTCATCCATTCCTCTTCGTCCCGCACGTCCTGACATTTGCAGAAATTCACTAGGAGTGAGCGTTCTATGACCGGTATCCGTACGTTTACTGATAGAACTAATAACTGTGGTTCGAGCCGGCATATTTATTCCCGCAGCAAGGGTTTCTGTTGCAAATACTACTTTTATTAAACCTTTTTGGAAAAGCTTTTCTACCAAAACTTTCCACCCCGGGAGTAAACCAGCATGGTGAGATGCAACACCAAGCATTAAATACTCAATGTGCTTGTTTCTATATAGGTACGGATTCTCAGCTATATAGTCATCTATAATCTGCTTGATTTCTTCCTGCTCTTTTGGTGAAACAAGGCATAATGAAGCGCATTTTTCCATCTGTTCATCGCATTTTTTACGCGAGAACGTGAAGTATATTGCGGGAAGCATATTTTTTTCGTGCAGATTACGTACGATATCTTTAACTGTATTTTTCTTTTGAACCGCTTTTCCGCGTTTAAATTCTTTCTTTTCTGGCTTGATTTTCTTGTTAAGTGTTCCATTAGGAGTCAAAAGCGGAAGCAATGTGTTTGGTTGTGAAGAATCAAAATAGAAAAATCTGAGCGGTACAGGACGAAAATCTGTATTAATAAGCTCTGTTTTTGAGTGAACAGTGTTAATCCAGTCAGTTAGCTTGTCTGCGTTGGCAACCGTTGCGGAAAGTGCTATGATTTGCACATTTGTCGGACAGTAGATTATACTTTCTTCCCAAACAGTACCGCGCTGTTCGTCATTCATGTAGTGAACTTCGTCAAGAATTACATATCTTACATTTTTCAAATTATCCGTAACAGAGCCGAAGTTCGTTCCGTAGAGCATATTTCTGAAAACTTCTGTTGTCATTACTACGATTTGCCCATTCCGATTGATAGAGCTGTCTCCAGTGAGTAAACCGACTTTCTCCGCACCGTATTTCTCGGAAAAATCATTATACTTCTGGTTTGATAGTGCTTTAAGCGGGGTTGTGTAAAAAACTTTTTTACCTTGTTCCAATGCGCAATGAATTGCGTGCTGTGCAATTACGGTTTTACCTGCTCCGGTCGGAGCGCATACTACAACACTTTTGCCATTTGTAATGCATTCACAAGCTTCTTTTTGAAAATCATCCAGCTCAAACGGAAATTCATACATAAATAAACTGACCTCTGATTAACTATTCATTCCTCTTTTATTATAGCATGAAAATACTCTGTTTGGGGGAATTAGTGTAAGTTAATGTAAAGTATAATGTGCAAAAGAAAGGAGAAAGTATGTTAAAAGCATTTAGTTACATGTTTAAAAAGGAAGGATTTTTAAGCGAATTCTTTATTGTGTTCTTGATTACATTAATTCCTTTGCTAGGAAGTATTTTTTATAGCGGTTATCTTGCATTGGCTTCCGAAGCGTTAATGGACAACGAGGCTCTTCCTGATATTGATTTTGGAAACTGTTTCTTGCGCGGTTTATTATGGGATGCTGCAGCTCTAGTTTTGGGCATTGTGGTACTGGCTTTATTTGCAGGGGTTGGCACGTTAGTGTATCCGGTTAATCGTGTTTTTGCTGGAATAGTTGCCGGTCTGATACTATTAGTATTTGTATTTTATATATATCCTGCAATTTTTTGTAACTTCGTCAGAGAGGGAACTTTTGCTTCTTGTTTTGATTTGAAAACCTCTATTGCTTGTTTTTCACAAAATTTGGTAAGTTATTTAAAAATGATTGCATTAGGAGTGCTTATGTTTTTGGTTTTGGGGGTATTAATACCTTCTAAATTGCATCCTTTAGCAGAATACTTTATATTTGCGCTTATTAGTACTTATGTTTTGTATGTTGCAGCATATTGGTTCTCAATATTAGCAAATTCAACTCCACAGATAAAACCGCAAAAGTCATCTTTTTTGAACATGTAGAATTCGGTAATAAATAAAAACACAAAGGGCGAAATCTTTAAAGATTTCGCCCTTTTTTAGGGTAATGTATCCCAAATCAACTAACCGTTTTTGTGGAAAACGAACTCGGATTATAACAAGTTCAAAGCAATGCTTGGTGCTTGGTTTGCAGTTGCAAGCAATGTTGCAGAAGCTTGTTGTAAAATCTGAGCTTTGATGTATGCTGAAGACTCTTCGGCAACATCGGCATCTCTCAATGTAGATAATGAAGATGTTATGTTTTCAGACTGAACGCTGATTGATTCAATTGCAGATTCAATTCTGTTTTGAGCAGAACCTAATGTAGTTGTTCTTGCTGAAATTTCGTTGATAACTGCATCAATCTTATCAAGCATTTCGTTTTGTCCACCGGTAATTTTAGTGCCGTCATATCCTGAACATAATTTTGCAACTGATTCTATAGTTGCACCGGCTGTATTTCCGTAAGTTGTAAACAATGTAGAAATATTACCGGCTCTGAATAGAGACTTATCCAACGTGATTTGGCTGGAATCGTCGCTGTATAATCCAACTTGAAGAGCAATGTCTTCTGCCATAGAACCGTCCATCATTTTTAAACCGTTAAATTCACAGTTTGCTGCGATACGGTCAACTTCTTCAAGTCTTGCTGTGATTTCAGACTGAATAGCTTTTAATGAACCAGAACCATAAGTTCCGTTTGCTGCTTGTTCTGTCAAATCTCTTACACGTTGCAAGTGGGATGATACCAATGAATAAGTATCTTCCAATGTTGTCAACATGTCTGCTCCTGTAGCTGCGTTGTCTGCTGCTACATCTAACGAACTCAATTGTGTGTTCCAATTTGTTGCAATTGAATAACCTGCTGCGTTGTCTGATGCATGGTTAATCTTGTAACCTGTGGTCATTCTTTCAATTGCTTGGTTCAATGAGTTTGTTGCTTTGTTCAAGTTTGATTGAACGATCATTGATGAGAGGTTTGTGTTAATTGTTAGTGCCATTTTTTACTCCTTTCTGGCGTCACATCCTACGAATGCGTCCTTGCATTTATCTCATACTTTCTTAATTCCACATTTTTTGAATTAATAACGCTTTTTGATTCAAAAATTTACAATTTGTTACAAAATAGGTCTAAAAAACCTGTTAATGCTATAATCTTTGTTGGAGATAGGAGTAGTAATGGGAAAAATTGTTATTGACAATAATCGTTGCAAATCTTGTTACATTTGTACGATGACTTGCCCCAAAGGGCTTATTAAAAAAAGTAATGAGACAAACCGCCTTGGCGATTACATGGTGGAATTTGATGATAAAGACGGAGCATGCATCGGGTGTGCTATGTGTGCAAAGCGTTGTCCTGATATGGCAATAGAGGTGTTTAGATAAAATGAAAGATGAAAAAGTTTTAATAAAAGGAAATTATGCAATAGCACAAGCTGCAATCAATGCCGGCTGTCAGTGCTATTTTGGCTATCCGATTACTCCGCAAACAGAAATCGGAGAGTATTTAAGCGGGAAAATGCAAGAACTTGGCAGAGCTTATGTTTGCGCAGAAAGCGAACTTGCAGCGATAAATATGGTTATGGGCGCAGTATCCACCGGTGTTAAGGCAATGACATCATCATCTTCTTGTGCGGTTGCGTTAATGCAAGAAGCTTTGTCCTACGCTGCAGCGGATGAATTGCCGGTTGTGCTTGTGAATGTTATGAGAACAGGACCGGGGCTTGGTTATATCTATCCTGCTCAAGGTGATTATAATCAGGCGATATATGGAGGAGGAAATGGTGATTATAAGATTATTGTACTCGCTCCGTCTACGGTTCAGGAATGTGTGGATTTAACATACAGAGCGTTTTATCTTGCACAAAAATACAGAAATCCTGTTATTCTATTGGCAGACGGGCTTTTGGGACAAATGATGGAGCCAGCTAGTTTTGGTGAAAATCCATACCCTGATGTTGATGTTTCTTCTTGGGCACTAACAGGTGCTAAAGGTAGAGATAGCAGGACAATATTCTCTTGTGCACCTAGTGAGAAAAAACAAATTCAACACATTTATGACTTATATAAGAAATTCGATGTTATTACCGAAAACGAAACAACGTATGAAGAATTTATGGTTGAAGATGCTGATATTATTCTTACTGCGTTCGGTTCTATGACTCGTAACATAAAAGCTGCAATGAATGTTTTACGTGCAAAAGGATTGAAAGTCGGTTGTTTTAGGCCTGTTACGCTTTCTCCGTTCCCTCATAAACGTATAACTGAACTTGCTGTTGCAGGAAAAGACTTTGCGGTTGTGGAAATGAATATGGGACAAATGTACAAGGATATTAAGTACGCTTCAGAGGGTAAGTCTAATGTAAGTCTTATAAACAGACCTTGCGGAGAGTGGTTAAGCGTAGAAGAAATTGTAGAGAGTGTTGAAAAAATCGCGGGGGTGAAATATGCAGCAAGCGTTAGATAAGAATATGCAAAAGGTTTTTGGCATACCTAACTCAATGAAAAAAGATTTTCGCTATACATTTTGTCCCGGATGTGACCATGGTATTGCGATTAGGCTCATTGCCGAAATTATAGATGAATTAGGCATACAAGAAGATGTTATAACCTCTACTTCAGTAGGTTGTTCGGTATTTTTATATGACTTTTTGAATGTTGATGCGGTAGAAGCTCCTCACGGTAGAGCTTTAGCATCAGCAACGGGAGTAAAACGCGCAAGGCCGGATAAAGTTGTATTTACTTACTCTGGCGATGGTGATTTCGCATCAATAGGTATCGGAGAATCTATGCACGCAGCGCTAAGAGGTGAGAAAATTACAAGTATTTGTATAAATAATACAACTTACGGAATGACAGGCGGACAACTTGGACCTACAACTCTAATGGGACAAAAAACGACAACATCTCCGACCGGCAGAAATAAAGAGTATTACGGATACCCGATTAAGATTACGGAACATATTGCACTTTGTGACGGAACTGCATTTGCGGCAAGGGTTGCTCTTGACACCGTACCGCATATTAACGAAGCTAAAAAAGCGCTTAAGAAAGCTTTTGAGGTTCAATTGGAAGGTAAAGGACTTGGTTTTGTGGAAATACTTTCGTCTTGTCCTACAAACTGGCACATGTCTCCTGAGGATGCTCATAAGAGAATCAGAGAAGAGATGATTCCTGTGTTCCCTCTTGGAGTATTTAAAGATATTACTGTAGAGGGTTAATCCCTTGTACCAACGCACCCTCAAAAGGGTTGTGGACGAAAAATTGGAGCAAAAAAATGGAAAAGAATTTTATATTGGCAGGTTTTGGCGGACAAGGAATTTTGTTGGCAGGTACGATACTAGCAAATGCATTTATGTTAGAAGGCAAGAATGTAACGTGGTATCCTTGCTATGGCGCTGAAATGAGAGGTGGAACTGTAAACTGTGAGATTGTAGTCTCTGACAGCGAAGTTAGTTCTGTGCACAAACAAGACACTGACTATGCGCTTGTTTTGAATCAACAGTCGTTCGATAAATTTGTGCAAAGAGTTAAGAGTGGCGGTATGATAGTTGCTAATTCTACGCTTGTAGCAGAAACTCGTCCAAGAGATGATATAAAGTATGTGTTTGCACCTATGGGTGAAATAGCTAACAGTTTAGGCACAAGCAAGGTTACAAACGTAGTCTCTCTTGGTGTTTTGTCGGCAGCATGCGATATTGTTTCAAAAGAATTTCTTGCGTTGGGTGTTGAGAAAGTGCTCGGAGAGAAAAAGAAAGACTTGCTTCCGTTAAACGCAAAAGCTTTGAATAGTGGTGCAGATTGCTTGTTGCAAAAGGTGTAGACACCTATTGCTTCGCTGTGTTTGGCTAGTATGTTTGATGCTTTTGTTCTGGTAAGAAAGAATGTTAGTTTAATCGTTCAATTATTCCCAAATACTCTTTCTGAGCTTCCAGAACCATCTCGGAAATAAAATTAATAAATGGCTGAAATTCATTATGATTGGATGCTTGTAAACCTCTTATGTAATCCGCGCGAACTACAGGTGGGATAATTGTTATGTTGTATCCGGTTTGCAATAGCGCTAAGTTCATAATCAATCGGGCAACTCTGCCGTTACCATCAATGAATGGATGAATGTTAACAAATAAGGCGTGTATCATTGCTGCATATTCTACTGCGTGCAATTCAGTTTTTAATTGAGGTAATTTAGAAATAAATTCTTGCATTTTATAATCTAATTCACTCGGCAACGGAAAATCGATATCTGCTCCGGTTACAATAACGGGTTTTTGTCTATATTTCCCTGCGTTATCGAAATCAATTTTTGCATAAAATATTTTATGCAGATTTTTAATATTTTCTTCTGTAATGATATTTGATTTTGCAAGTTCTATTAGTTCATTAAATGCGGAAGCGTGACCTAACGTTTCCAAATGGTCTTTCATCGGTTTCCCGTTTATAGTAAGCCCGTCTTCGATTACAACTTTTGTTTCTGCAAGGTCAAGCGTGTTTCCTTCTAAAGCGTTAGAAGAATATGTGAGACCGATTTTATAATATTCTTGAATTTGTTTAAGAGTATCATCTGACAAAGGTCTAAATTTATCAATTTTTGCTTTTAATTCATTAATTTCTTTTAATCTGTTTTGATACATTACGCTTACCTCATATGTATTATAGCACAAAGTGGGGATGTAATTCTGTAATAAACTTTTCCTTTGTAATATAATAAATTTATTATGAGGGGAATTATGAAAAAAGTTTATATAGAAACAATGGGGTGTCAGATGAACAAATCTGATGCGGAAAGAATGTATGGAATGCTTGAGTATCTTGGCTATACTCAGACTGATGAACCTAAACAAGCCGATATGCTTATAATAAATACTTGCTCAATCAGACAACTTTCTGAGGATAAGGCATATAGTGCAATTGGCGTGTGGGGTAAATGGAAAAAGAAAAATCCTGATTTAAAAATCGTTTTTGCGGGTTGTGTAGCACAGCAAAAAGGACAAGAACTTTTCCGCAGAGCTCCTTATGTCGATTTAGTTTTGGGTACTCAAAGACTGTATGAGCTTCCCGAATTGGTAAAACGCATTGAAACCGGAGAGAGGATTGTTTCTGTAGATGAAAAACCTTATGAAGAATCTGATATTAAGATTAATCGCGTAAAAAGTATTAATGCGTGGGTTCCGATAATGGAAGGGTGTAATAACTTCTGTACTTATTGTATTGTTCCATATACAAGAGGTAGAGAACGTTCCAGAAAACCAGAATTAATCATGGCGGAAATTAAAAAGGCGCTTGCCGATGGGTTTAAAGAAATTACTCTTTTGGGACAGAATGTAGACAGCTATAAAGGAGACGAAGAAGGGCAAAATCTTTCTTGGCTCTTAAGACAGGTAAATGCTCTTGAGGGTGACTTTAGAATTCGATTTGTAACGTCATATCCTACAGATATAACTGATGAACTTATAGACACTGTGATTGAATTGGATAAAGTGTGTGAATATTTCCATATTCCAATGCAGTCTGGTGATGATTATGTCTTGAAAAAAATGAACAGAAGATATGATTATGCAACGTACAAAAAGATTTGCGACCATATAAGAGCCAGAATTCCTGACGTAACAATTACAAGTGATTTTATTGCAGGATTTCCGGGTGAAACAGAAGAACAATTCCAAAATACACTAAAAGCAATGAGCGAATTAGAACTTGATTATTCTAACACGGCTGCGTATTCTCCTCGAGAAAAAACTGTTGCAGCAAAGTGGGTTGATTTGTATATTGCGGAAGATGTAAAGACGGATAGGCTTGCACGTTTAAATGAACATAACAGAAAGTGTTGTCTTGCTTCAAATAAAAAATACTTAGGGCGAGAAATGGAAGTTCTTGTCGAAAAATTCGAAGAAGATAGACAAGTTATAACAGGTAGAACGCGCAATAATAAGATTGTTCACATTCCTTATGACAAAGATATTACGGGCAAGTTTGTAAATGCAAAAATAACAAATGCGAGAACTTGGTACCTCAACGGGGAATTGGTTTAAGGTGTATTCTCTCTTTAAAAGAAGAGAGGTGAGGTGATATATGAAAAACGTAAGACAAGCGAATGTAAATATTCACAAAGATGCTTGGGTAGAGATAAATCTCGAATCGTTGGCAGAAAATATTATTGAAATAAAAAAAGGTATTCCAAAGAATAAAAAGTTTCTTGCAATTGTAAAAGCAGATGCGTACGGACACGGCGCGTCTATGATTGCTCAAACAATGTTGGCGTCAGGTGTTGATGCCTTTGGAGTTTCTTCTGTTGATGAAGGGCTTGATTTAAGGAATGTAAGAATCAAAGCGCCGATACTTGTAGTTGGTGCGATTCCACTTTGGGCTATCGAAACTGCTGCTCAAAATGACATAGCATTTTCTGTTTTTAATGATGAACACTTAGCAGCTTGTAAAGAAGTTTTTGAAAGAACTGGCATAAAACCAAAAGTACATGTAAAACTTGATACCGGCATGAATAGAATCGGTGTTCGTTCGGAAGCTGGTGTTAAGTATATAGAAAAAGTCAGAAAAGCAGAATACTTACGCTTTGAGGGAGTGTTTACACATCTTGCCGCAGCAGAGGAAGAAGTAGAAACAGAAAAACAAATAAAGAGATGGAATGAAGTCATTAATAACATTGATACAACAGGACTGTTAATTCATATCCAAAATACCGCTGCAACATTTGCGTATGATATAAAATCAAATATGGTCAGAGTCGGCATATCGCTTTACGGAATGTATCCAGATCTTCCATTAAAAATAAATTATAAGCCGAAACTCAAACAAGTAATGGGCTTAAAGGGTAGAATTACAAATATTCATGAAGTCCAAGCCGGCGAAGGTGTTAGTTATTGTCACAAATTTGTTGCATACGAACCGACAAGGGTTGCTACAATTCCTATCGGGTATGCTGATGGAGTTGCAAGGAACTTGTCTAATAAAATTTATGGCATGGTAAACGGTCAACAAATTAAACAAGTTGGAAATATAACCATGGATCAAATGATGTTTGATTTGGGTGATGTTGATGCTGAAGTCGGTGATGTGGTAACACTTTTGGAAGATGGCAGTTTAACACTTGATAGCTGGGCAGAAATATTGGATACTATTAATTACGAACTTACTTGCAGGCTTAAGGTACGATTGCCGAGAATTTATGTGAGGTAGCTTTATATTCCCTCTACTTACAGGAGAGGGTTAGGGTGAGGTGAAAATATGAAAAAACTGTTAATACTAATCGCAATGTGTGCGCTTCCTGTTTTTGCGGAAGAAATACAGAACTTGAGCCAATATTTTGAATATTTACCAAACGCCGTTCATAAAAATTGGACGCCTTATAAATCTAACACGAATTATGAGGTAACCGTTCAATTTAGAGTTAAAAAGAATGGTGAAATTACAGAACCATTTATTGTTAAATCAAGTAATAAAAATGCAAATGCATCAGTATTAAATGCTGTTCGTATGGGTGCTCCTTACAAACAGTTGCCGTCTTCATTTCATGGCGAAAGCGTAAATACTCAGGTTGAACTTCAATATATGAAATAGGGTAAAAATGGCGTTCAACAAGTAGTAGGGTGCGCTCACCAGCGCACCGATAAAGGGTGTGATTTATTGCACCAAAAATCTTACATTAGTATTTTTTATTAACAAGTGAAAGGTTTTCAATCGAATCATCCAACGGCTCTGGTTTTGAACCAAGTGCAAGTTCTATGAGATAATCTGCAAAGTGTGGATTTTTAGGCAAGAAAGAACCCTGCCAAAGTTTTTCCGAGTATTCAAAAGTTATTTGAAGTTCATCGGATTCGCCATGTTCAGCATCAGTATATTCAATGCTTGTAACGTACGAAGAAACGTCTTTTGTAATATTCTTTTGCTCATAAAATAGTTCAAATATGGGAATTAGCATTATTTTTCCTTATTTCTAAAAATTAAATAATAGGGGTTGAAAACTCATTGCAGATGTATTAAAATGTAATTACAAGTTGATACAAAATGGGAGATTAAAGCATGTCTAAAACAATTCAACTAAGAGTAGATGATTTTCTAAAATCGGCGGCTGATGACTTATTTGCAAGCCTTGGACTTGATACATCAACTGCTATTAGAATCTTTTTAACAATGTCGATTGAGACAGGAGGTATTCCATTTGAAATAAAAGTTCCTAATGCATCATTAAAACAAGCTATGGATGATGTTTTAAATAAAAGGAATCTAAGTAAACCATATACAAGTGCGAAAGATGCAATTAATGCAATGTTAGAGGATGAAGAATAGTGTACACCTTAGTCTTTACAACACGAATGAAAAGAGACTTAAAATTAATGAGAAAAAGAGGAAAGGATATTTCAAAACTTGAAAATGTTTTAGATATTTTGTTGTCTGGGCAAGATTTACCTGAACAATACAACGATCATCAATTAAAAGGTGAAATGCGAGAATTTAGAGAATGCCATATTGAACCTGACTGGCTTTTGGTATATAGAAAAGAGGACAAAGAACTTATTCTATACGCAACTGCAACCGGAACTCATGCAGATCTCTTTAATTTGTAGTCCTATTATTTAATTTTCAAAGTACAAAAAGGTTTTGGGGTTATTTCTTCCATGGCGGAAGTTCAAATTTTATTGTTTCTGAACAAGAAGCAATGGTACTTAAAATGAAACAAATTTTATCGGATTAATTAAAATGGCGATGCGATTAAATCAAAGTGTACTCTGGCACTTGCTTGATCGTATACTCCGGCATTCATTAATGGGACCCCTACATAAACTCTTGCGGTTAAGAATTTTGATACAGCAACTCTTATACCTGCACCGATGCTTGATAAAAAGTTTGTAGTACCAGTTTTTCCATGATTTGGAATTACTGCACCATTATCCATAAATAAAGCTAATTTTATCGAATCTTTGAGTCTAAAAGTTGATTCATTTTTACTAAATGGAACTCTTATTTCTTCAGGCAGAAATGGTATTGGGAATAGCATTTCCATGCTTACAAAATAGGAATTTCCAGCAAGCAATAAGCTTTCTGCATAACCTCTTACGCTGGAAATGCCACCAATCTGGAATTGTTCAATAAACGGAACTTCATAGGGAGAATATTGTCCACCGGTTTTCACTGTCGCAATAATTCCTTTAGGCAAATAGTGAACATAATATCCATCAGCATTTATTTTTGTAAAATATTGTGAAAAACTTCTTATGTCATCATGAATAATACCGTTCGTAGAGTATACAGAACCGAACAATACGCTTCTGCTAAAATTATATCTTCCGCCAAGACCGACAGCCAAATTATAATCCTTGTAGTTTGTGTATTTGTATCCTGAAATATCAGCTGTTGAAAGCTTTATATTTGCAGAAGTATTTATTTTTAATTGAGCTTTTTGATTATCAATCAGCGGATGTGATAAATATGTACTGAAAACATGTGTATTTGCATTCAAGTCAAAATCTTTGTAATTTCCGCTAGATACCTTACTCTTACCGTACATATAACTACCACCGAAACGAGTTCCTTTTCTATTAATAGGAACATTGTAGTCTACGAATGGAGTGAAAGAAGAACGGGCCATGTTTATTGCGCCGGTTAATCTATCTTGAAAGCCAAATAGCGAATCGGCAGAAATCATTAAGCCCCCACGAAGAAGTCCGGTTGTTTCCCGCCCGAAACTATCCCATGATGCAGAAAAATGGTAAGGAAAAGTTTCTTCTGCTTTTAAGATTACGTCAGTTGTTCCGTAATTTTCACCAGGTTGCAATTTCGCGGATAATTTAATACTTATTGCATCTTTGTTAAAATTCTTTAAATCATTTTCTAATAATTGTAAATTCAATATATCAGACGGTTTTGAAGATATCTGTTTTCTCAGGAACCATTTGCGATTAAACTTGTTCCCTTCAACATAAACTTTGCCAATTCGAGCTTCCATTAATTCAATTTTTAAAACTCCGCCCTCAAGACTTTCCAACATTGCTCTTGCTGTATAGATATTCTTTTTTGCATATTGAGCATTTATTAGAGCTAAATAGTTGTTAATGTCTTCCGCTGTAAGCAATTGCCCTTCTGCAATGTTTTTTAGATTATACAATTCCAGTTCCGAAAAAATTTCGGAATCAGAAAATATAACTTTTTCAATTTTTGTTTCTATTGTATCGCTTTGAATACGAGCCGGTAATCTTAAAGTTTCTTCTTCTACTATAGGTTCCTCTATAGATTCTTGTAGTTTGGTTCGATGTGCACCTTCAAATTGCTCATAATATCGTCTTGTTTTTTCTGTATCATTCAAGAAACCGGGAGACATATTTGGAGTTAAAATATTTTTGTTAATTTCTTCCGTATAGATACTATTTTTTTCTTTCTTTGCTTTTTTCTCAAGCTTTCTTAATTCCTTTAATTGTTTTTTTGTTAAAGGGGGGGGCACATCTTCAATTGCAAAACAGCTAAGTTCAAATCCAAAGCAAAATAAAAGCAATAAAATTGTAGAAAGTAAAAAGTTCTTTTTCATATTTCTAACCTAATATTTTCTCAAGCAATATAACATTCTATCACAAAAAAATTATATTAGAAAATATTGTTAAAAAATGTAAAAATTTATTTTCAAAATGTTGTTTTGAAAATTTCTATACGCTAATATTTACAGGTGAAGTTGTGCCTAAAAGAGGTGGAAAAATGAAAAACAGCATATTACAAAAACGTTTTATTGCAGCATTATTGCTTTTTGTATTTATGAGTTACAATTTTTCATTGGGAGTTTTAGCTGCTGATATAGTTGTGGGCGGTCCGTTGCCGACAGATACAACTATTAACCGTTGTTAATGGAAGTATAACAAATATTTCAACAGGAACAACGGTTGGTAATGGAACTATTGGTATAAATTCCTTTGGAAGGTTTAACGTAGGTGACGGTGATACTGTAAACCTAAACCTTATAAATAACCAGAATAAACTTGTTAACTTGATTTTTCAAGGTTCACCGTCCAAAATTGACGGTATAGTAAATTCGTATATGAATGGAACGATTGGCGGTAATATTTTATTTGCCAATCCAAATGGGTTTGTTATTGGCGCAAAAGGTGCTTTCAATGTTGGCGCATTGACATTAATGACTCCAAAAGAAGAATCAATGAAGGATTTATTTAATTCCAATGGGAGCTTGAATGATAATAAGGTTAATGATTTAATTAGTTTTTCATTCGATGGTAATGATTATTTCCTCTCAGGAAATTGGGCATTAGAACCTACTGGAGTGATTCAGATTGATGGCACTATTAACTCCGGTTCCGGTATAGATATTTTTGCGGGTTCTCTAGTTGGTATAGGTTCTACCGCAAAGCTAAATGCCAATATGACGAATTTTACAATTAATAATGGTAAGCTGGAAGCAGAGAAGAAAGAAATTGTCTCTCCCGATGTCACGCAGGTTGTTAATGGGAAATACACCTATAAATCTGCTATGCAAGATGGTAACGGAATTGTTATAGTTGCAAAAAATAATGGCGACTATGAACCTGTTTTAAGTTCAATAGTTAATCTTAATGGCAGTGTTGATGCAAATAAGAGTAATATTTTAGTTCGAAGTGAAGTTCATAAACCTGCTGATAATGGGAAAGCAGAATCCAGTATCAATGTAGGTGGTTCTTTAGCCGGAAACAATATTGATATAACCGCAGTTACCAAACTTGTTGACATGGCTAATGTGGAAGTTAGTGAGAATTATATACCCGGGGTTCAGGAAGTTGTTGATTTGGTTACATCAAAAGTAACCCCTGTTACAAAAGTTATTGTAAATAATGGTGCAGAAATTCTTGCTGAAAATGATTTAAATATCATGGCAATTACGGACATGAAGCTTGAATCCAAAACAATTTCTACAGAATTGGCTCTTAATTATACGCAAATTTATTCTGAAACTCTTGCTCAAGTTATTAGTGGTGCAAAATTAAGTGCAAAAAATCTTGAAGTGGATGCATTAACTAATCTTAATTTAACAACATCCAACCAAGTGTCGCCAGTAGCAAATCAAGTCGTGAGTATACTTATGGGGAAATTGTTTGGTAACACTGATTTGGATGGTAATATAGCTATTTCTACTACGATTAATGAAATTATCAACAAAGCAATTATTGAACAAGGCGTTGATTTGACGGATGTTAGTGACAATATTTCATTGATAGCTACTACACGAAGTTATCATTCCGATAAGGCCCAAAACGGTGTAGTTCCTTTGATTGATAAGAACCGAAGTCCCTTCGGGGCTATAATTGATGTAATTGTCAATAATATTGATAATGAAGCTCTTATGTATGCAGATGTTGATATAAACGGATTATTAGATGTGCAATCCTATTATAAGGGTAATACCATATCTTCCATTAATGCTTCATGCGGAGGCGGAAATGATGCGATGGCATGGAAACTTCAAAAACTGATTAGATCTATAAAAATAATAGGTGTAATAGCAGAGTATCTTCTTGATGCAACAAACAATACAGATGCAGGAGTTTCCGGTGCTGTGAATGTTGTTGTTTCTGACATTGATTCAATTGCTGAAGTTGGTCATTTTGTAGCCGATACTCCAACAGGAACCGATACTCCAACAGGAACCGGTACTACAACAAAAACAGATACTCCGGTGAAATCTTCTATTAAAGCCGGTAGAGTTCGTATTCAATCTGATTTAATTGATGACAAAAGTTCTGTTTCTGCAATTTCTTCATCAGAAGGCACTAAAAAGGCTGTAGGCGGTTCTATAGCTGTAAATGTAAAAAATATGAATTCAGATGCTTCTGCTTATGCTGATTTTGTTTTAACTAACGATGCCCCGTCTATTAAATATTTTGCAAATGCAAATAATTCAGTGCAATTTTCAAAAGATGATTTTTATTTGCAACAGGGTACATATAATGTAATTACAAAAGCCGAGTATAATTCTCTTGCGGGTAGAGAAAAACTCTTATATGAGTCTGTAGATCCTGAAAAAACTATGGTTTATAGTTATGGATATTTGGACGATGAAGGAGTGAAATATACTACAGACAGTAATTATGCATTAAAGTTCAAAGAACTTACTGACACAAAGTGCTACATTGATGATGGCGGAAACATTATTACAGAAGCTCAATATTTGCAATCTGCAGATAAATCGGCATATAAATTACTTGATAAAGTCTATGGTTATGAATATACTCCGGATGCATTGAGTATAAATTCTAATACCGAAATTATTCATTCTCTTGTTTGGTATGATTACATTAAAGAAATCGTAAAAAACTTGAAAGAATATTTTGACAGTGACTATATGAAGTCGCCGGAGGATGTACAAAAAGCGTGGGAAAGCTTAAAAGGAAAAAATAATGTTAATTCTTATTTGACAGGGCTTGGCATGTCTTCTGAAACTGGACTTATGGATATAGTAACGAGTGATCTTGTTTTAAATGGTGTTGCTAATGTTGATAATTTCGGTTTGCAATATTTATTTAATACATTTGCACAATCTTCGCGCGACGCAAGTACTGATGATAATAATTTGGTTGCAAATGCTTTCGCCGGTGCAATAGCAGTATCGGTTTTTAATACAACATCTAACTCAACTTTACATGATAATTCTTCTGTAAAATCAAATATTACAAATCCGAATTTGTCAAATATAACAGTTTCAGCGAATTCAAATAATGAAGTCTGGTCTATGAGTACTCTTTTGAATCCGCTTGCCTTAATATTATCTCAAAAATTGGCCAGCAGTTCTACTAATGGTAGTGCCTATGGTGTAGCTCTTTCTACGGTTTATTCCGATAATGATACAATTGCAAAAATCGGTAAAAATGTTAGTATAACTAATAATTCTGAGATTATAGGCAGTGTTGTGGGCGATGTTAATGTAATCGCTTATAATGACGGCAATTATGTAAATGCCGCTCATGGCTCAGCTGCAGCGGATGCAACAGGTCTTTCCGGCTCGTTAGCTTTTTCCGTCATTAATGGTTTGACTCAATCCGGTATTGATACAGGCTCAAATATAAGTGCTGACAGTGTTAAAGTATCGGCTATTAAAGATGCTAATTATATTAACCCTATTATTGCTGTTACTACCGGCAATGAAGCTCTTGGTGGTGGTTTTACGGCTCTAATTTTGGTTGATAGTATTGATGCTTATATCAAAGGTAATATTAAAGCTAAAAACAATGTAATTGTAAATGCAGATTATAATAAGCTGATTGTGAATGCTGTTTTAAACACTGCATTTGTTACCAATGGAGAAGCCGCCGGAGAAGAAGGTGGAGAAGCCGGTGGTGGAGAAGCCGGTGGTGGAGAAGCCGGAGAAGCAGGTGGTGCTGATGATAATTCTATATTTTCAAAATTTACAACATTATTATCTTCTGCTTTAGAAAAAATTAAAACTACAGGTTCATCTATCGAAACAAAAATAAGTAATGCTGTAAGAGCGTTTCAAAGATCTGATGTTAAGGATTCTGTTGTAGAACGTACTAATGATTTGAATGTTGGAGCTGATGTTAATGCGGCTGCCCCCGATAGAAGCAAAAGTTATTCAACGGCAGGAATAGTATCTTTTACTTCAGCATTAAATGATGTAAAAGCAACGATTGATAGTAGTGCAACAATTGCAAGCGAAAATGATGTTGAAGTAAGTGCGTTATCGGAAGATAAGGTATATAATGTAGGGCTTGTAATTGCAGCAAACGGTAAATCCGGTATTGGTGCAACATTGTTGACTGATGTTGTTAACAATGATGTTATGGCTTCTATAAATAGTGCAACAGTGGATGCTACCGGCAAAATTTCAGTTAGGGCTAAGGAAATTACCGATTTAGCTCAAGCCTCTTCCGGAATTGCGCATGCTAAAGATAAAGCAGGTGCCGGAAATATTTCTTCCGTTGTGAAACATAATAACGTTACAGCATTTATAAATTCTTCTGATATTAACCAAAATAATACTTCTGATACTCAAGAAGTGAGTGTCAGTGCAGAAGAAACAAGTCGAGAAATTAAAGTTGCAGGAGCTGTGGCTATTCAAGCCGGTGGCGAAAATTCCGGCTATTCTGTCGGTGGAACATTGGATGGTGATGTTGATTTAAACCATATAAAGGCTTATATTGATGATTCTAAAGTAAATGCAACAAAGAAACTTAGCGTAGATGCTAAAAATATTGTAGAATTTTATGCGGTTGATTTATCCGGTTCTGCTTCAACTCAAGGAACAGCTATAGCCGGTACCGTAGCAGCATATGTTGCTGTAAATACACTTGATGCATACATAAATAATTCTACAGTTAATGCAAAAAATTTATCAGTAAATGCTATTTCCGATTTCTTTGAAGTAGTAGTAAATGGTACTGTATCTGGTGGTAAAAGGACCGGTGTTGGTGCAACGGTACGATCTGACGTAATTTGTAATACTATAAATTCGTATATCGCAGCTTCAAATGTAACTGTAAATTCGGATATTGAACTTATTAACAAAGAGAACCTCAAACAAGTTGCCGTTTCCGTAGCGGGTGCCGGTTCATCTTCATCCGCAGCCGGCTCAGGAGTTGCTAATGTAATTGTGGCTATATCCAATCAGAAAAACTATATTGATGACTCCACGATTGAAACAGGTTCTTTAACTCTTGATTCCGACAAAACGATGTTTAATGTATCTGTTACGGGTGCAATTGCTGCATCAGTTAGTGGCGGAGCTGTTTCTGTAGGTTTATCTGCCTATGCTATCGGTGTAGCTCACAATATTGATACTTATATAAAAAATTCCGCTGTAACGGCGAATAGTGGAGATGTTACACTTACTTCCGATTTTGATTTAGATACGTATACAGTGGTATTTGGTGGCGCCGGAAGTTCCGGAATAACTGCATCGGGAGTTTTAAATACTCTGGTAAACAATTCAAATACGAACACATATATATTGTTATCGTCAGAAGATAAAGGAAGTGCAGAGGGGTCAGAAACGCCGAAAAAAATTATAGCTTCCGATGGCAAGGTTGTTGTTAATTCAACAAATGATATTAAAACCCTATCTGTTAATGGTAATATTGGAGTCTCTACAGGTTCATGTTCCGCAGGAGGTGTTGTTAACACCATTTCGTATAATTCTAACATCTTGGCAGGTATTGATGGTCAAGAAATTGAGGCAAAAAAAGGTGTAGATGTATCAGCAAAAGCAAAAGAGGATCATTATTCTAACGCAGTAGGTGCATCTGCAGGATCAACTGCCGGTGTAGAAGGCATTACTGAAACAATAACCTTAACTCAGAAGATAAATGCTTATTTGAAAAATTCAAATAAAATTAAAACTGCAAACGGTGATATATCAGTAAAATCCGGCAACGATTTAACATTAGAATCAGGTCTTGGCGAAGTAACGATAGCAACCAGTGGAGCTGCCGTTGGTGGTGCTATACAAACTTTGGTTATAAATCAGGATGTAAAATCAGAAATAATAAATTCTACTCTTAATGCTGCTGGTAGTATTATTAATACTTCTGATGCTGATTTGTCTCTCATTGCTATATTACTTGGCGGTGGTGGTGCTTCGAATGTTGCAATTAACGGTTCTGTAGCAACTCACGTTTTAAACATAGATGCAAGTTCAATTATTCAAGATTCAGAATTAACAGCATCAGAAGACAACGAAAAAGGAATTAAAAACACTTCAAATAACCGCAAAAATAAATTTAAAACAACGATCATAAATGGAAGTGGTGCAGGGTCTACCGATATTGCTGGAACGGTATATACTTTAGTCGATAATTCGACAGCAAATGCTTTAATAACTAAAGAAAGTAATGCTTCTACTATCAATAGTGCAGGCTCCTTAACCAATGAAGCAAGTATGGATATTAATGAAACAGGTGATAATACTAATGGTTATGTTATAACTTTAGTAAACGCTAGTGGTGCAGGAACTGCAGCTGTTAACGGTGTTGTTTCTACTTTAGTTTTGAATACAGTTGCTAATGCAATTATTCAAGATACAAAATTAATAATATCAAAAGATAATGGAAATGGAATTACAAATACTTCGAGTAACAATAATAAACTTGTAACGACTATCGGAAATGGAGACGGGGCAGGTACTGTTGCTATCGGTGGAACGGTATATACTTTAGTCGATAATTCGGCAGCAAATGCCTTAATAACTAATGATAACATAACTTCTCCTACTGTCGGTGGTGCTGGCTTCTTAACTAATAAAGCAAGTATAGATACTGATTATATTATTACTTTAGTAAACGCTAGTGGTGCAGGAACTACGGCTGTTGACGGTGTCGTTTCTACTTTAGTTTTGAATTCTGTTGCTAATGCAGTTATTGACAATACTATAATAACAGAGATTGGTAATATAAAACTTAATTCAGACAATAAATCCAAATTATATGCTCAAATCGGACAAGGTAGCGGTGCAGGAGTTGTCGCAGTAAACGGTTCAGTTAACACATTGGTTTCAACAAAAAAATCAAAGGCTGAAATTAAAAATTCAACTATATCTTCAAAAGGAAATGTTGAATTAGGAGCTGATGCGGATAATTCTATTGATACAACATTGGTTGGTGGTGCAGGTTCAGGTACGGCTGCGGTTGTTGGAGCTGTTAACACAATTGTATCTTCAGATGAAATTACTGCAAGTATTTCAAATTCCGAAATTACAACAGATATTGCAAATAATACGGATAAAAGTAATGGCATTTCAATCAATGCATCTGATAATGTAAATGTTGTAGGTCGAGTTGGTCTTGGCGGAGGATCCGGTGTCGCAGCCGTAGGTGCTGCTGCGGTAACAGGTGTTATCGGTAATAAGGTTAATGCGTTGGTTAATAATTCTGATTTAGAAGCCACTAATGCAAATATTATATTATCATCAGTTGCGAATGAAGTTATCGGTGCTATTGATAATCCATTTTTAACAATAGGCGTGTTCGGGGCTGGTGTTGCAGGTGTAAACGGTTCTGTTGATACGTTGGTATTGAACAGCTCTTCTACCGCAAATGTTTTAGGTAAAAAATCGACAGGTTTGGTTGCCGGCAATAAAATTGCGTTAAAAGGAGAAGGTAATACCGATTTAGTATTAGGAGCTGGCGCAGGCGGAGGAGCCGGTGTTGTCGGAGTGGGTGCTACTGTTAGCACTGTTGTAGTTGAAAAAGATATTGAAGCTATTGTCGATAATACAACAGTTGAGTCTACGAATATCGATATTGATGCAATATCTCATGATGTTATTCAAAGCCATGCAGTAGCCGGCTCTATCTCTGGAACAGTTGCTACTTCCGGAGTAATAAATACAACTGTAGTTAATTCTGATATGAAAGCCGGTATTAGCAATTCTAATATTTATGCTGATAATGTAACTGTTGATTCAAAAGCAAATGCAGAATATTTCTCAATAACAGGTGATATCGCAGGTAGTGCTGTTGTTGGTGTTGGTGCATCCGTTGCAACCAATGTGGTTGCGTATGATTCTTCTGCTTACGTTGATAATTCTACTGTGAAAGGTAAGAATAAAACTGATAAAGCAAAAAATATAAGCGTAAATTCTATTGTTGATACGGATTACAATATCTTTGCTGTATCCGGAGCTTTGGCAGGGGAGGTTTCGGTTGCCGGTGCTGTACAAACCAATGTCGTAAATAATACTGTAAAAGCATATGTGACAGGTGATATTTCGTCTGCGGAACTTAATGTTAAGGCTGAAGATATTGTAGATTTTTATGCATTTACCGATTCTGTATCAGGTTCACTGCATGTAGGTGTTGGAGCTACAATTCTGACCAATTCTATAACAAGCACTGTTTTATCATATATTGGTGGTAGCAATGTAAATGTAGAAACAATAAAAGTAGAAGCAAAAGGAACTCAGAATTTTAATGATTTAGTAGCCTTTGGATCTGGCATTGGACTGGTAAACGGTAGTGCAGGAACTTCATTGGTAAATCTTGTTGATGCAACAACTAAGGCTTATATAACAAAAAATTCTAAAATTACTGATAACGAAAAATTAACCGTCAATGCAAATAATACTACTAAGATTACGGAACTTGTCGGAAGTAATGCTGCGAGTTTAATAGTTTCCGTTGCACCTACAGTAGCAATTAACAGAATTAGCAATACAACAGAAGCCTTTACTCAGGATGGTGTTACCTTAAATTCTAAAGAAGTTGAAATAACGGCACAAACTACTACAAAATTAGGAGAACAAGATAATAGAATGCAAGCCGGAGCAGGTTCCGAAGCAGGAGTTGTCGGTGCAGCAGGTTCCGGATTGGAAAATACCATAAAAAACACAACAATGGCTTATGTGGGTAAAAGTAATAAGATTTCAGCTGACGAATCTTTAAATATAAAAGC
This sequence comes from uncultured Vampirovibrio sp., assembly GCA_964503025.1. Classification (GTDB taxonomy): domain Bacteria; phylum Cyanobacteriota; class Vampirovibrionia; order Gastranaerophilales; family Gastranaerophilaceae; genus CAG-196. The sequence continues at coordinate 22,805 of CAZCZF010000019.1, forward strand.
TCAAGATGACACATTTGTTTATGAAAATATTGGAAATTTAGCAGTTGGTGCAGGTGTTGGAGTAGGAGCGTCCGTCGGTTTAATTAATATCAAAAATACAGTACTTGCTTATATAGGTTCTGAGTCTGTTTTAGATATGGTTGATGGAAATGTAACTTTAAACGCTATTAGCAATGAAACCGTAGATGCTTATGCTTTAGTCGTTGGCGGTGGTGCTTTAGGAGCGCTTAGTGGCGGTGGGTTATCTTTAAATATTGGAGAAGAAGTCGATAACGCTTCATTAGCTGATCTATCTACGGAAGATGCTGAGAATTTTGCAACTGCAAAAGGTCAGGCTGACAGTGCATATTCGACTTCGGAAAAGTATAAAAATACATCCGACGAAGATTTTAAACAATATGATTTTAAACAATATTATAATCAAGCGTCAGTTGATGTCGATAGTGCAATTAGTGATGCACAAAAAAACGCCAATAACAATTTGACCGATGAACAAAAAGTCACGGTTAGTGCGAATAATATTTCACCAAAAAGTAAAGATTTTTCTTTAATGACAAAATCAAGTGAAGCAGGTTCAAGTATAATGCCTTCGACAGATATGGACGGTACTACTTCTGCATATATTGATTCAAAGGTAGTGGTAAATGCAAAAGATATAACAGTAAAAGCCGAAAATACGGATAATGTAAAATTAGAAATTGATGGGCATTCTTACGGCGGTTTAGCAGTCGGTGTTGCTGTTGCTGTATCAAATGTTGCAACAACGACAAATTCATTTATATCAAATAATGTTACGATAAATTCAACCGGAAAGATTGAGATAGAGGCAAATTCAACTGATTCTCAAAAATTAACCGTAGAAGCAGGTGCGGGAGGAATTGTATCAGGTTCCGGAGGAAAAGCCGGAATTGAATCAAAGAAAAATTCTAATGCGTATATTTTGGATAATTCTATTTTAAATGCAAAAAATTCTTTAATTATAAAAGCAATTGCAGACGAAAGTATAATCTCTGAAGTGAATACAATTGATTATGGTTTAGGCTTAAATATCGGAGTTTCTGATGCTGATGCTATTTTAGGTGGTGGTGCAAATGTTAATATTGGAGAGGCGGTAACTTTAAATAGTTCTGATGAAAAATTATCTATAATAGCGAACACAACAGAAAAGGCGCAATCCTTTGCGAATGCTACATCAGGTAGTTTAAATAGTGGTACCGGAGCTGAAGCTGATGCAAAAGTGGAAAAAACAAATTCTATAAAAATTGGGAAAAAAGCAAAACTTTTATCAAAATCAGATACACTAATTTCATCAGAAGCTAAAAATACTGCAATTGCTAAGACTGATGGCAGAGCTTATGGTGGTATTTCTGCAGGTGGAACAAAGACTCGCGCAGATATTAGTTATCTAGGTTGTGGTATTAATATTGCAGATTCTGATACAAGTAATAAAGGTTCAATTAATGCAGAGTCAATAAAAATTACCTCAACGGTAGATAACAACGCAGATGCTTCGACCAATGCAGGAGCAGGTGCTGTTGTTGGAATTGATGGTTCCGGAGTATATACGGATATAAATTCTAATAACAGTGTATATGTGGGTAAAAATAATGATGTTACAACGACCGGTGGATCATACGTTGTTGGTGCTGAAGTCAATAATTCATACAATTCATACAATGATTCTTCCGCATACGGTGTAGTTGGGGTCGGTGTCGCATATATTGAAAATAATGTAACTTCAAATGTTAGCACTGTTTCCAATGCAAATGTGGAATCAGCAGGCGCAATTAATTTAGGTGCTATAAATAAAACAATAAAATCAGCATCCGAAAATTATGATTTATACGGAGGTTTAGGCGGAGTCGTAAATGTTGGTTGCGCAAGTTTGAAAGATGTTATTGAAATGACAACAGCTGCAGAACTTGGAGGAGATTATGCTCATGCTTCCGGTTTATTTGAAAATGGTTTTGTTACTGCCTTTGCGTCGAGTGTTTTAGATGTAAATGAAAAAGTTGATGTTGATGCGGGTGGTGTAATTCCGGCGTCAGATGGTGATGTTAGTATTACTTCCAAAGTTACGACAACAACAACTATTTCAAATAAAGATATTAGCTCAAAACATGATGATATATATTTCTTAGCAGATGCGGACATTGATATTTATGCAAAATCAAATGTAGAAGCTGATGGTGTTGTTGGTGGTGCCAGAGGTGATAGTTTTACAAAAAATAATGAAACCTCAACTTCTGTTATTATTAAGTCAGGAGTAAATTCTCAAAGTGGCAGAGATACATACATTCAAGCTGTTTGTGCTAAAGATATTGAGGCATACATATATACAATAAGTCATGGTCTTGTTGGTATAGCTACTGCAAATTCAACTGCATACAATGATTCTGCTACGAAAATTTCTATAGAAAATAATGCAAATTTAAAATCTTATGATTCTATGAATCTAATTTCACTTGATAAAAAAGGTAAATTTACAGCACATAAAGATTCAAAATCATACATCTTGTGGGGAATACCGATACACAGTTCAGGCGATGGTGTCATTACTGATATTTCTGATGCTACAATCACATTAAACGGTACACTGGAAAGCGGTTTAGGTGCTAACAGAAAACTTGTCATCAATAAAGATGGTACTTATATTTCTGAGGGTGTTGATGTAAAAGGTAATGTAAAAGTTGGTGAATACACTTCTGAGAATATAAAGGCAGATATTCAAGCCTATGAAAAATCAAAAGAGGGTGCAATAAAACCTTATGATGATTATATTGCAACAGAAAAGCAAGTTATAAATAATGCAAATAATCAAATAAAAGAACTGACAGACAAAAAAGGATCTCTTGAAGGGGCTAATAAAAGCATGAATGCTTCTGTTGATAATATAAATAATGTAACAACTGCTTGGAATAATGCTTATGACAGCAATACAGGTACGGTAAGTAACAGTTTTGGAAATACATTGAGTTCAATAACAGATTCAAGGTTAAATGATGTAAAAACAGCATATTCAAATTATATATCAGAGGTTTCAGATGAGAATCTTGCTTCATTGAAAACTTCTGTTGAGGCTCTAACTGATATGAGTGCTGAGTTGACAGCGAAAATTGCCGAAAATACAAACTCAATAAAAGCTTGTGATACTGCTATTGCAGCACAAGAAGAAAATATAAAAACGGCAAATAAAGCAATTGATGATGCAACTGATGAAATAAAAAGCATCTCCGCTAAATATGATCCAATAATAGAAAAATTAGAATTGCAACAGGCAGCAGGAAAAATTGACGTATATTCCTTCAAGGTTGATGATGTATGTGTTCGTTCAGGAGAAACAAATGTTACCGGTAAAATGACAGGTAGCGGAAGTATTACGACTCCGGGGAATAACTTTTCTATTGATATTACAAACAATTCTATAATGGATGTAGTTTATAAAAATTTGATTATTGATAAAAATGCTAACGGCGGAATTATTGGTTCTGATATTGCAGATACAATTACAAAAAATATAAAACCACATTAAAAAGAAATAATTAAAAACAACAACTAACAAAACAAAAAAAAAAACATTTTAAATCAAAGAAAAAATAAATAAAACAAAAGAAAATTCACAATAAACAAAAGAAAAAATAAATTA
>CAZCZF010000020.1:0-26095 GCA_964503025.1 uncultured Vampirovibrio sp.
GATTATTTACATCAATTTTATGAACTTGATTGTTTTTGTCAATGAATTCCATTTCCAACAATTCCCCTTTTTTGTTACCTGTGTATCTTAATCCTGATACAAGTAGCAATCCCGGTTTGTTAGAAGATTTTGTTGTTGATTTTAGTCCAAATTTTATTGCGTCGACAATTTGTTTTTCACTCAAATTCAAAACCATCATTTTGTTTCCAAATGGTGAAATGTCGGTTAATAATCTGGTGTCTATCGGACCTTGAGAGAAGTAACCTCTGATGTTTCCTGCATTAAGCAGTGCAATGTCAGTTCCAAGTTGAACTCTCATTGCATCAGTAATCAGGTTTCCGTGAGGGTTGTTTTCTACAAGTCTGTTTTCTGGAGGTGGAACTGCAGCTTTTACTCTGCCTACAACTTCAGGTTTTCCCAAGATGTGTTCAACTGTATCTTTGATAAATAATGGTCGGTTATAATCTCTTGTTTTAATTATGTTATTTTGAGCCTTTTTTATAACTCCGTTTTCATCGAAAGACACGTTTAAAATTCCTAAGTTTTCACCGTCTTTACCTGCTTGAGTGATAATTACGGGTTCTCCTGTTTTTGAATAAAATAAGTTTTCACCTTCGGTTATACCCTTAATAAGGTCATGGGTATGAGCACCGAAAATTATATCAATATCTTGAGTTTTTTGTGCAAGTTGCTTATCTAATTTATTTCCGCCATGAGATAAAACTACTATATGATTTATTCCCTGTTCTTTCAATTTGTTAACTTCGTCTTGCACTCTTTTGATTGTTTCTTCAGAATTGCAAATTGTGAATTCTTTAACGGTGTCATTTTGTTTTACTCTTTGTAACATATCAGGAGGTGCAATTCCTATTAAGCCGTATTTTATGCCATCTTTTTCAGTAATTGTTGATTTGTGTATTTTATCGGCTAACGGAGAATTTGGATTTATGTCAACATTTGCGGCAAGCATTTTGCAGTTAGATTCACTCAAAAGTTTTGCAAAATTTTCAGGTTTTGTAACATCAAGCTCGTGGTTTCCCAGTGCTGATGCTATAAATCCACTCCAACTTAAAAAGTGGCTTGCTACGGTGTTTGGGATAATTTCTTCACCTAAAATTACATCGCCTGATGAAACTTTAAATTTTGAAACCTCATCTGATGGATTTGTGAAAAATTTTGGACTCATAACACTTGATGGAGTGTTATCAAATTCCTTTGATATGTTATAAATTCTTTCCATATTTGTCATTTTTCCGTGAATATCGTTTATATAAAACCAGCTTGTATTAGTTAGTTTTTGACTGTTTTTATCAGGATTGTATATGGAAACAGTTTCTGACGGGTAAATATTTGTTGTATAATTCGGAGTTGTTGTATTTGAAATATTTGCAGATGCTTGTTTTGTCTTTGGGGTAATAGCGTCTGCTGTATTTATTGGAGATTGATTAATGTTTGGTATGCTTGTCATATTCCTACCTTTTTACACTTCACTTGTATAAACTCTCCTCAAGATAAAAATTGCTTAAATTAAATAAATTATTAACATAATGTAATAATATTCAAATGCTCCAAATTTACAAGACTTATGCTGCGTTTTTCATTTGTTTGTACATTTCAATTCCTTCAACCCAGTTAGGTACAATGTTCAAGTCTTCTTGAACGATGTGTTGAGGAAGTGCAGCGTGGTGAATTTTTGGCAATAAATAATCTTCAGAATATTCAATTGCTCTGTGAATTCCGTCATCGGTATCATTGCAGATAAATGTTACTTTACCTTTGTTATCTGTTTTGTAGTCTACAATTGTAATTTCATGTCCGTTTACGATTATGTTGTTGCTATCAGTTTGAGTGTAACCGATTATCACGTTTTCACCTTCGTTAAGAGCTTCCAGTAAATGACGCTTCATCGTGCCTAAATCTGTTTCGTACCCGATTAGTCTGGCATTTTCATCAACGGTTTGGTATGTAACCGATAAAATGTTTTTGTTGAACACTACGGATTCGGTGAATGTTTTTTCAAATTCAATCAAGCCTTTGTCATTTTGGTTAAACTTTCCGGCACGTTTGTCTGTTAATGTATTGTAAGATTGTTGAGAGCCAATTTGCATAAATGTCGATTGCATCAATACATCAAGCGGTGTTCTTTCGTAAGAATCTTTATGAGTTGTTTGAATTTGAGCTCTTAGAATTGCATTTTTATCAGGAGCGAAAGTTAATGTCGCATTGTTAAAATCTCCATTCCAAGGGGTTTCAAATGCGTTTAATAACCAGATAGCATTAATTGTTTCATCAGCTAAATTTTTTAACTCTAAATGTTTAGTTACTGCCAATTTTGGAGAACTTAATTCTTGTGCAAATCTTGCAAATTCTGCCGGTTGTTGTTTTGCCAATTTGAATTCCGTACTTGCAGCAACGCAAGTTCCGGAGTGTTTTACGTCGATATCTTTTTTTGCTTGTTGAATTTCTATAAGATTACTTTTATCTTCCGTGTTTGCTTTAATTACAGCATCTCTGTATTCGGCAGGAATATCTCCGAATTGTTGCGTAATTAAGTACGGGTACGCAATTGTAGCAAGAGTATCTCTCAACATTGTTGTAGCACTTAAGCCTTCAGCTCTTGGTTCTGTAATCATTTTGTGTAAGTTATCAAGTACTGTACTCTTGTCATCTGAGTCTGCGTTTAAAAGAACTCCTGTTTTTAACAGATTTTCAGCAATTTTTCTTCCGTTTTTATCAAGTTGTGAAAGAATTGCGGTATATTTAGCTTTTTCTTCTTTGCCTGCTAAAGTGGTCCGAATTGCTACGTTATTGTTTGTGTGTGAAGTTGTAGAACTTGGAAAACCTGCAAAAGACGGTTGAGATACAATTTGATTTGCAGATTGCGAATTCACAGTGTTCTTAATGCTGTGAATTGTGTTATAATTATATTGTTGAATACCGGAACTTACTTTTTCTACCATGATAACTCCACATGTATAATAAAAACTTAAAATGAAAAAAATTGCTAAAAGTGTAAATAAATATTAAAGAGGGTATCATTGAAAAATTCAAAAGTCAAACCATTAACAAAAGAACAACTTATAATTTCGTTGGATAGATTAACTCGATTTAAGAATACGGAAGTGAAGTATTTAAGAGTGTTTACGGAAATTTTGACAAATAATTTGATATCTCCAAAATTCAAAAAACATGATTTGGAAAAAATGGATTATGAAACATTAACGCTTTGGGCTCAATATATTATAAATTATTCGTTGGAAAATTTAGGATATTCGTTGGAGGAAGATTATTTAATTAATCTAAAACTTGCAGAATATGAAAATACTGTTTTTGTGTGTGATGCAAATGTTCAAAAACTGTTGAATAATAAAATAAATTATAAGGCGTTCTTGTCGATTATTGAAGATAGTTCTCCAAAAAATTTGAGATGGCTAAAAACTTTATCCAAGACCGGAGATATGGAGATTGAACGTAGAGAAAAATCGTTACGTTTCCCTATTAAGATGGTCGTAATCGTTGAGGGTGCGACAGAGGAAACTTTGTTGCCTGAATTTGCGAAGTTTTGTGGTTATGATTTTGATAAAGAAGGAATATATGTTCTTTCAGCGGGTGGAAAAAATCAGGTTGTAAAACTTTATTATAAGTTGGTTGAAATGTTAAAGTTTCCGATATTTGTGTTGTTGGATAAAGATGCAAAAGATAATTTGGATGAAATAAGTCCGAAACTACGTTCAATGGATAAAATACATTTGTTGGAATGTGGTGAATTTGAAGATCTTTTACCGCTTAGTTTGGTAGAACGGACATTAGAATATGAGCTTAGTAATATTTCAATATTGGAAAAAGAAATGTTGGATACAGATGAACCACGAGTAAAAATATTGGAAGAAGTGTTCAGAACAAGGGGCAGGCATGAGTTTAAGAAGGTAGAATTTGCACAACTTGTAAAAAATAATATAAAATCAAAATCTGATATCTCGGTTGAAATAGCCGAAATTATTGAAGAAATTAGGAGTATGCGGATATAAAGAGGACATGAAAAAATTTTTAACTAGAGTGTTGACATTTGATTTTTTTCAAGTTAGAATAATTTTCGTAAGCCGAGTGGCACTAGCCCCCATCGTCTAGAGGCCTAGGACAACACCCTTTCACGGTGTAGACAGCGATTCGAATTCGCTTGGGGGTACCATTTAAAAAGACCACAAAAGGTGGTCTTTTTTTGTACTCTTTTTATTTTCCGATAGAATTTTCTATAAAAGAAAATCCTTCTCCCAATTCTTTTTCAATCATTTCTACTAAAATGTGGGGTTTTATTTCTAACCCTTCCGCAATTCTCCATAATGTAGAAAACTGCGGGTCTTTAATTCCGTTTTCCAAATCAGCCCACATGGATTTACCCATTGCAATTTCGTCAGCGCTTTTTGTGATAGATTTTGTACGATGTTCTCTGACAACTTTTGCAATTGCTTTCTGTAACTCTAGTTTTAGTTCTTGCATGATTTTTATTATTGTTCTAATATAATGACAAGTTGTCATAATATTATGACAAGTGTGTTAAAATATTTTTATTGAATAGGTGGAAATCTAATGGTTGAAAGTTTAATTGAGCAGTTGCCTAAAATTGTTGCAGAAGGGAAAAAAGAAGTTGAACGTATAATGGAGCGGCTCGAAAGTAACAATAAAATAACGCTTCAAACCAATGAATATGTTTTACCTATCAGAAAAGAAACCAACTTGTTTAAAGGTCGATATCAAGAAATCGACGGGCAAAATTGGTTCAATAGGCTTTGTTATGGAGATAATCTACTTGTTATGCAAGCCCTTTTGAATGGTGATGAAGCAACCGGCTTACCATCAATGAGAGGTAAAATTGATTTGATTTATATTGATCCCCCATTTGATAGTAAATTCGATTATAGAAGCAAAATTATACTGCCAGAGTTAGATATAGATCAAAATCCTACAGCAATGGAACAGTTTGCTTATGCTGATATGTGGAAGGAAGGTACGATAAGTTATCTACGAGAAATCTACCCTAGATTATATTTAATGAGGGAATTACTTTCTGAAAAAGGTTCAATATATGTTCATTTGGATTGGCATGTTGGGCATTATGTAAAAATTTTATTAGATGAAATTTTTGGAAAAGATTTCTTTCGTAATGAGATCGTGTGGCAAAGAGATGCTGTTGGCAAAGGCGCCAAAAAAACATCTTCTCAATATTCACGAGAGTTAGAAAGTATTTATTTTTATTCAAAAACGCAAAATTTACAATTTTTTCAGCAATATAAAGAGGGGACCGATTTAACCCATACACAATTAAAAGAATTTAGGTATAGTGAAGTTGATGGTCGTAAATATAAAATAGTTACATTGGGAGATTATTCTCAAAAATCAATAGAAAACATGCGTTTACAAAATCTGATTCATATCACATCAACTGGGCAAGAATATAAAAAATATTACTTAGATGAATTTAAACTTGCTATAGGTTCTCTATGGAACGATATTCCAAATATTTCACATGGCAAAAATCCAGAGGTTGTAAATTATGGTACACAAAAACCAACAAATTTATTGAAACGAATAATACAAACAAGTTCAAAAGAAAATGATATTATAGCTGACTTTTATGGAGGCTCTGGTACAACAGCCGTTGTTGCTGAGAAGTTAAATCGTAGATGGATAACTTGTGATTTAGGCAAACCGGCTAATATGATTATGCGGAAACGATTAATTGACCAAGAAGCAAAACCATTTTTGTATCAAGCGGTTGGGGATTATCAGAAAGAAGTTTTTGCAAGCACAAAAGAATTTAAGCGGGTTGGTGATTTGTCACAAGTTGTTTTGAATCTTTTTGGAGCTACACCATTTTTTGATGATAACAGTCCAAAAAATTTAGGGCAATTAAAAGGTTCGAGAACACTGGTTTATGTTGATAGTCCTAATAAAATGACAGGAGCTTCAACTATTAAAAAAGCTTTAGAACTTAGAGAAAGTTTTATGGGCGGATGGAATAAAGTTATTATATTAGGTTGGAATTTTACTTTTGATATTGCGAATATCTTAAAAGATTTTGATAATACTCAACTTGAAGTTTTAGTAATTCCTCCTGATTTGTTAGACAAACTTAAATCAAAAGCTAATTATAAAAAACTAATCACATCAAATAAAATCAAGTTTTCATCTATTCAATACTTAACGGTAAAAGAACCTAAAATTACACCGATAACTTGTGATATAGAGGAGATTGAAATTGAATTAGATAATTATGTATTGTTGTCTCCTGATGCTTTACCACTTGATGATAAGTATAAGGAACAACTTCAAAAAATTATAGCCAATGATCCATTAGCTTTAATCGAGTATTGGAGTGTTGATCCTGATTTTGATGGAGAAACGTTCAGAAGCAAATGGCAAGATTACAGAGAAAATACGCATAACGATAATGACCCGTTAAGAGTTGTAAGAAAAGCAACAATTCAAGTTCCTATAAAGGAGCATAGAACGATTTGCGTAAAAGCAGTTGACGTATTTGGTTTTGAAAGTGTCGTGGTAAGGGAGATTATATAATGCCGATTTCAACAAACACAGGAACAAAGGATATTCCGTTGCAATTTGCTAAACAACTTAGCAATATTGTTAATCAGGAATGGGATAATGGAAGTTTTATACAAAATGTTTCTCCTGTAACTCAAGATCTATTAAGGTTTTGGTTTAATGATACTTTTTGTTCTTCAAGATACATCAATTTCCATGACGGACAAAAACAAGCAATATTAAACGCAATTTATTGCCACGAAGTGTTAAAATCCGATTCGATTCTTTCTATGTATCAACAAGCAAGCCAAGATTTATTGACTCCTGATTTTTTCAATTATGTAGTCAATGAAAAATTCCAACACCCTAAATATTGCGTTAAAATGGCAACGGGAACCGGTAAAACATTTGTCTTAAACGCTCTTTTAATATGGCAATTTTTGAATGCAAAATATAAAGAAACTGAATCTGATGTTAAATTTACAAAGAATTTTTTAATTGTAGCTCCGGGGCTAATAGTATATGAAAGATTATTGGATGCTTTTTTAGGCAAAGAATCAGAGGATGGTTTAAGGAATTTTGATACAGCGGATTTGAAACAAAATGAAAAATTGTTTATTCCTGAAAAATATAGAAATGCAATATATGGTTTTATTCAAAATAATGTAGTAAAAAAAGATGAAATCGGAAAGAAAATTACCGGAGAGGGCATTATCGCGATTACGAATTGGCATTTATTGGCAGGAGTGGAAGAAGATGGAGAGGATGTTGAAGTTTCTTCTCTCAAAGATCCTTCAAAAATAATTGCAGATTTATTGCCAATTACTCCGGGATTAACAGCAGGGCATGATTTAAATACAATTGATAGTCGAGTGCTGAGTGGCGGAGAACTTGAGTATTTACAATCTCTTGAAAATATTTGTGTGTTTAATGACGAAGCGCACCATATTCACGAAAATAAGTCTGCCGGAGTTGTTTCAGAAGTAGAATGGCAAAAATCATTAAATTTTATTTCTTCAAATAAGGGACGAAATTTTATTCAGGTGGATTTTTCTGCTACACCTTATGATGTAACCGGATCCGGACAAAAAAGAACAAAGCATTATTTCCCACATATTATTGTTGATTTTGCATTAAAAGATGCGATTTACAAAGGTTTTGTTAAAACAATTGCAATTGATAAAAGAAATGAATTAGCATCTCTTGAGAATGAAGATTTAGATTTTAAAGCAATAAGAGACTGTAAAAAAGCTATTGATTTGTCAGATGGGCAACGCTTAATGCTAAGAGCCGGTTTGGAAAAATTAAAAATATTAGAGGAAGAATTTACCAAAGAAAATGCGAATAAATATTCTAAAATGCTTGTAATGTGTGAAGATACCAGTGTTTCTCCATTAGTTATTGATTTTCTGAAAAGCGAAGGCTTAACAGATGATGAGATTATGCAAATTGACTCTGACCGCAAAGGTTCTGTAAAAGAAAGTGAATGGAAAGAAATTAAACAAAGATTGTTTAATCTTGATAAATATGCAAAACCAAAAGTTGTTGTATCGGTTTTAATGTTAAGAGAAGGTTTTGATGTAAGTAATGTATGTGTCATTGTACCATTGCGTTCTTCACAAGCTCCAATTCTATTAGAGCAAGTAATTGGGCGTGGTTTACGTTTAATGTGGCGAGAACCTGATTATCAAGAAATAAAAGCTGAAAATCGCTATAAAATGTTTAATTTAAAACAAGAACCAACTAACTATCTTGATATTTTAAGTATTATAGAGCATCCGGCGTATATTCAATTTTATGAAGATTTAGAACAAGGCTTAATTGTCGATGAAAAAAAGATGCCAACAAAAGAAAGAATCTTGGGAGATATTATTACAGTTGGTTTAAAAGAAAATTATCAAAATTACGATATGTATATTCCTAAGATTGTTCAAGAACGAGAAGAACTTTTGGAGCCGGCAAAGCTTTCAACAGAGTCTTTTGAAAAATTCCAGTGGACCTATGAACAATTAAAAGCAATGATACCCCAAAATAATGATGAGCAATTTTATTCACAGGAAATGACTGTTCAAACTCGTTTCGGAAATTACAAAGTCTCCGGAAATATTTTTAATGCTCAAAGTTACAATGATTTTTTATCAAAAATTTTAAATGCAATTTCAAATAATGTTGCCAGAATAGGCAGTCGAGCAACAAAAGAATTTCCGGTTATGCAAATAAATCAAGTGCAATTAATTTCTGTAATAGATGATTACATAAAAAATAAATTGTTTGGACAATCTTTTAATCCAATGGTAGATAATAATTGGCGAATATTAATGATATCAAAAGTTGGTATTGTTCAACATATCATGAAAGAAGTCTCGCAAGCTATTTATGATATGCAAAATAATATAAAAGTAGAAGAAGCTATTGTGCAAAAAGAATATTTTTCTCAAGTTAACTCATTAAAAATGAGAGAAAATTTCGCATTAGAAATATCAAAATCACCTTATGCAAAAACCGCATTTCCTTCTAATAAAGGTGAGTTTGAGAAAGAGTTTTTGCTATTTGCAGACAAAGATGCAGAAGTTGAAAGATTAATAAAAATAAATGAAAATTATCATCATTTTGCAAATTTGAGATATGTAAGAAAAGATGACTTATTGTCATCTTATTATCCGGATTTTATTTTGAAATTTAATGATACAATATTCCTTGTAGAGACAAAGGCTCAAAAAGATGTTGATGAATACAATGTTAAGCAAAAACAAAAAGGTGCATTGGATTGGTGTGAGAAAATTAATCAATTAAATCCGGAATGTAGGATGTTTGCTAAATGGAATTATTCAATTCTTGATGACAATACGTTTTATGCAATGTCTACGCAAGGTGCATCTACAATGGAAATGTTAAATTATTGTAAAATTACAAATGCAAAAATAAAAGGAACTTTATTCTAAGGAAACATTATGAAAAAACTATTCTTACTAACTCTTATTACAACTTTAATCTCGCTGCCGGCATTTGCCTATGAAAAACATTACATTAAAAACAACAAAGGGCAGACTACGGGGTATACAAAAACTTATTCAAACGGTAAAACTGTTCAGTACAACAAAAAAGGACAGATTGAATGCACTTACAAGCGTGATTCTCAAGGTCGTGTGACAAAATATTCCAAAACCGGCAGAAAATTGGAAACATACAAATAGAATGAATCTAGGAAGTTCTATGTTTCTTCCTCCTCTTAAATGTTCCGAATGATTTACCATAAATTTTATTGTCATCCTGAATAGCCAGCAAAATCAGGCATAGTGTTTGTGGTTGAGAGAAAAAAGGCGTATTTCAGAATCTTACCAACTTGGCATGATACTAATGTTTTGGTCAGATCCTGAACAGCTTGAAAATTACGGATTTACATCCTTATTTTCTACGCTTTCAGTATGACGGGTTTATTTAATACCTCTTATTACCTTTTTTTAGTAGTTTTAAATCCAGTCATTGCGAGCGAATGCGAAGCAATCCAGTTCTATAAACACTTGTGGAAGTGGATTGCTACGAAAAACTGCGTTTTTCTCGCGATGACAGAAAATTAATTGATAGGGTGGAACATGTTGCAAGTATTGTATATTAATATAATTTTGAATTCATTTCCATTCTACAATCTTTCTGAAAAATCTTGTGAACTTGTTTTTACTATTGCTTCGTGTTAAAATCTTAACTGCCGTACTCCACGGGGACTTAGCGGATCTCTCGACTCGAACGCTTTAAGCGAGGTGCAGAGCCTGCTGTGAGGGTTACAGGCGGGTTGCCTATGTTGGCAAAATTGTTGATAACTTAGAATATGATGGCGCAAGATATCGAACCGTGTCAGGATGGAAACATAGCAGCACTAAGGTAAGCCTTGCGGGTGTTGTAATTTTAAGAAGTAGGTTTTGTTAACAAAATCAATTTGGCTGTATTTCGATAGGCAGTGGTACGGTTTTTTATTTGATTACCAAATTCAAACCGCTTAGTTGGCATTTTCTCCCTATCGGAATAGTTATTTTTTCTTGTGAGTGTGTAATTTTAAATCCGCTGACTGTTGGGATTTTGAACTCTTGGAATACTTCATCTAACCAGCATTCATTGTCAACACTTAAAAAATCTCCGAGGATAATCCCTTTGCAATTTTGACGGAATTTATCAATATTAAACAATTGTGTGAACATTTTGTCGATTTTGTAAGCAGGTTCGTTTAAATCCTCTGCAAAAAATACGAAATCTTCATCCGGAATAAAGTCTAGCCCGCATAAAGAAACTACCGTAGCAAGGTTTCCACCCCAGATAATTCCTTCTGCGTTACCATCTTTATATATTTTATTTCCGCAAAATTCCAAACGCTCATTTGTTAATGCTTTTGTAAGGTGATTCCACGAGAACCGATTTTCTTTTTCATCTCCAAAATCAGAACAAGCCATTGCGCCGTGATAGGTTTGGATACCTGTCTTTTTGTATATCATCAAAAGTAGTGCAGTGATATCAGAAAAGCCAATAATAGGTTTTGGATTGTTTTTGATAATGTCATAGTCTATTTTGTTTACTAATCTTATTGCTCCGTATCCGCCACGAGCGCACATAATCATGTCAATTTCTTTATCTTGGAAGAAGTTATGCAATTCGCTTAACTTAGCTTCATCAGATCCTGCTAAGTAACGATTTTTATCAAATATGTTTTTGGCAAGCTTGACTTTGTAACCTTCTTTTTCAAAAAAAGTTATTGCGTTTTGAAGCTTGTTTTTGTCGACAACTCCTGACGGAGCGAGTATTCCTATTGTTTTCATAGCTCAATTTTAACACGCAAAATGTTTTTCAACAATTGAAGATACAAAAAGTTCAAGACAGTTTTAAAAACTCAATTAGATTTACAATTTATGTTTTTGATGTTAAACTCACTGTATGGAATTAACAGCAGAAGAAACTGTCACAAGGTTATTATCATCAAATGAAGTATTTAAAGACGGTGTGAACTTGGTCTCAAAACCACTCGAGTTCAATACTGCGTATAACCTTGGAGAATTTTTAAAAAATTATAAACCAGAACCTTCACCTTATGAAGGAAAATATGTTTTTATAAGATAAAAGAGGAGATTTTTTATGTTTCCTCTTTTTGTATTGTTACTTGTTTTTATTATTTTGTAAGGAAAGCTTTTCCGTTTCTGGTAAGATACTTGTTGTTACCTTCTGCGCTGAAAGTTACTTCTTTTACATTTTTTTCATCTTTGTATTTTGAATCTTCTGCAAATTTTGTTACAGTGACCTTAAATGATTTTTCATTTAGAGCTGTTTGAGTAAATTGGTAAGTGTTTTTGTGCGTACTTACTTCATTGTTGCAATCAACAGTATAGCTTACAGGTTTGCTATCATCATCAGAAACATTGCCAACTGTACCCCATATAAATTTGTCATTACATGCTGGGTTCGTATTTTCTGCTAATTTTACTCTTCTGCCTGCAAGAGCTAACAATCTCAATGCCGCCTTGTTTGTTAACATATCTGCGGTAACAGGCTCATCTTCTTTTATGTTAAGTTTATCAAGCAGTTGATTAGCTTGATCCTGATTTAATTTTGCGATTTGGTCTTTTGTCAATTTCAAAATATCATCCGGTTTTAAATCTTTAAACGTAATATCTTTGCCGTCAATTTTAACCGATGGTTCATTTTGTGTTGTACTCTCTGTTGAAGCAGGCTTGTTTTCAGCAGCATTTGCTACATCTTTAGAGCTAGCAACTTTAGTATTTTCTACCGGTTCTTTTTCTTTAGTCGAATCAGTTGCGTTATTTGTTACTTCTGCAGCCTTGGCAGTAGGTGCTTTAACCTCCGTTGTATCCTTAGTTGCATTAGCGTCGTCCATTGTCTTAGAAGGCTTTTTAGTTGACTTTGCTTCTGACGCATCTGTGTCATCACTTTTTACAGAGCTTTTGCTACCACAGTTACAATTACAATTACAATTTCCTGATGTTTTTTTGTTGCTACCGCCCAAGAGATTACTCCAATTAGCTAAATTACCAAAGCTGCCGCCAAATGATGGGAAGCTAAATCCGCCAAACATGTTGCCCATACTGAACATTCCGCCGCCATTGAACATGCCGCCGAACATTCCGCCTAGCATATTACCAAAGCCATATCCGACACCGCTCCAGAATCCGCCGTGACCGCCACAGTTTATATTATAAGTAGTATTAAAAATGCTACCATAATTTCCTCCGCCACATCCGCCGGAGTGGAACATTTCGTAATGTCTTAATGAACTGTGACAATTAATTCTGGTCATAATCGTTACCTCGTAATTTCTTACATCTGTTATATATATAAAGTATGTAAAAAATAACTAATTTCAAAGTCTGTTGCTTTTGTTACAAAAGTTAATGAAGAAATGTAACATTATTTTCAAAAACTCTAAAGTTTTTCAAAAAAATGCCGATATACATAATACAAAGGGAAACTAAATAAAGGGTTTTGTAATTTAGAATTACAACTCCAAAAGGAAAAGAATTATGGGACTTAACGTATCGGCATCAATGGGATATCAGTTAGATAACTCTGAAACACTAAGAAACACTGCCAGAAATATTTTGAAAAACGGCGGTGCTTCAAGCGAAGCTACTCAGAAAATAATCGAAACGACTATTTTTAATTCTAATGCGCAATTGAAAGAAGCTTACGTTAATCCGCAACTTTCAGTATTAAAAGCTTCAACTCAAATTAGTATAAATAATTCGTTAAAAGAAACATTGAAATACTTAAAAAATCATGCAAACAAAAGTGCAAAAAAAGAGTATGAATTTGGTGATTTGTGGAATATTTTTTCTTCGACTAATGAATCATCAGAAAAAAATCCATACCAAGGTGAATTGTATGATTTTGAAATAGACAAAAATGTAAAAAACATTTTTGCTGCATAACAAGCTTCTCCTTATCAGGCGGAAATGGGCAGGGTCATTTCCGCCGTCTCGTTTATATCTTTACTTTTACAACGGCTTTTTTAACAGTTTTATTAGTATCAAATTTTAAAGATGGTTGATGTGCATCTTGTGGATAGAATACCAAAAATTCGCCAGTTGATAAGGTTTGATATTGTGAATCTGTATTATTACGTAAAAATTCAATGTCTTTATCTTCGCTGTATTTTTCTGCAGTGGAACAGTTTGAATAATCAGTTACACCAATTTTTTCTATACCATCTATCATATATTGAATGTCTGCGTATTCTCTATGAGCTTCATAAAGAGCATTGTCTTTTGTTTCATAGGTTTGAATATTTATGTAAAGATTTTCTCCGTCAATAAAATATTTTCCGTCCGGCATGGTTGCGATATCGTTTGTTTTCAGCCATTCAAAACCTTGTTTTAATCTCTCTGAAATTCCGTAATAAGTTTCTGCGTTTTGCAATTTATCCTTAATCATAATTCCTCCAAATAAAAATATCTTAATATATCTTAACAAAGTAGAATAAAAAAGGCAATTTTTGAAAACAGAAATACTTTATATAAATGTAAGGTTAAAAGGTTAGATTTTAATATTACGCAAAGGTTAGTAAAAAGTTAGGTAGGTTCACTATGTTAATGGCATTCTGGGAAGTCCAGAGATTAACACGCGAAATAAATGTTCTTGAACGACAGGCAATGCAAACACGCACCAAGCTTTCAAATTATCAAAAGTATGCAAGTGTTCTTGGCGGTTCAAACGTTATGACAATGGCAAACATAGCCGGACTATCAGCCGAGCTTTTACCGAGAGCGTCAATGTTTGCACAGTTCTCTAACCAAGCAAGTTCAATGAGCGCAATGCAAAATTTACAAGCAATGAAGATGATGGGACAAGTCCCTTGGCTTGGAAATCCAATGTCTCAGTATCAACTGGAAATGAGCGCTTTTGCAAGATTTAAGGAAGAGTCTATGAAGGCTCTCAAACAACAAGAAATTCAAGTTCTGAATGAAAAAGAACAAGAAATTCAGTTAGAAATGAATCAAATAGAGCAACGACTTAAGATGAAACGCGCAATGCTTGATTCAGTTAAGCAATTAGCTTCTGATTCAATCAAGGATAGCGTTCCTAGGTTCGGGCTCTGATAAAGAATAATTTAACTCTAGAAACTTATTAATGTGTAGAAAAACGTGAAGTGTATACCTATTAACTTAAAATTCCCCTTACCTCTCAAAAGAGAGGTTTTTTATTTGTAAATATTTGTAACAATTTTTTCAAAAACCTAAAGTTTGGGTACAAAAATGCCGTAATACTAAATAGAAAATTATAATTTCGGAGGGATTATGGCAATTCAAGATTCGTTCAATATTTCAAATGCACTTAATTCACAGGCTTATGCTTACAAATGTTGGTATAACTACAATTACGGTAACAATACAATGGGCATATCAGCACGTGATATGGGAAAAATTACCCAAAGCTGGAACAGTCAATTGAGTAATTGGCAAGCTGTTGCACTGGACGATGAGAATGCGTATGAGATAGAAGATGATGATTTTTCTACAGCAAAAAAAGATGGACGTAATAATGCAAAAGATAAAACAGGATATGACGGCAAGCAAACCGGACAAGTGTCAAGAACTGTCCTTGACAGTGCCAGCGGAATTGCAGGAGCTTTAGCAACTACGATTGGTAAAAAGGTTGCTGATAAAGTTGGAAACAAAATTGGTGGAGGTCTAATAGGTGAATCTGCAAAAAATGCAGGAGAAAAAGCCGCTGAAGAGGCAACAAAAGAGGCTATTAAAAATGGAGCAACGCAAGAAGCGGTAAAGCAAGCTGGAGAAAAGGCTGCACAACAAACGCAAGACAAGGTTAAAAATGGCAAAAAAGGGTGGATTATTACAGCTCCACTAGCATTAGCTACAGGAACAGCATATACAGCTAAGAAGCCAAACAAAGATGAAAAAGAAGCTTGTGACGATTTGCAAGATGAAATGGAAAACGCTAAAAATGCATTATATGCAGCACAATCTGATATGAGCGATGCCGGAGATGAGTTAACAACACTTTCTGATGAAGCTCAAATGATGAATGAAGATGCTAATGATGAAATAGAGGATAAAAAATCAGAATATGATATATACAGAGCATCCTACGAAGCTCTGGTTGCAAAAGCTAAAGCCGGTGAAACATTAACAGATGATGAAAAAGATTTATTAAAAGAACTTGCACCGTTGATGCAAGAACTTGGCGAAGGCATAGCAGACACGCAGGATGATGCGACAGATACAACAAGTGAAATCTATGGTGAAATGAGTGCTTATCAAGAAACTTATGACAATGCTGCATCAACTGTAGGTGAAGTTCAAGGACTTACTGATTTTGCAGAAAGTTTTGACGAATCGACCAGAACGATGTGTTATGTTGAAGCTGGAGCACAATCATTGAATGCTTATTCAGGAGGTCAAGCCGCATTTGATGCAGGTAAGTTTGCTGCTTCAGAAGGTATTTTCACGGCTTGGGGTTGGGCTTTTGCAGCAATGGGGGCAGCGGGTGCTGCACAAAGTTCTGTCGGTGCGCTTCAACAGTTCAAATGGGCAGGAAAAGTCGGCGCCGAAATAGGAATGAGAAAAGAAGCACAAGATATCAACTCTCTTACAAGTGATGTTTATGACGAATCCATTGAAAACTATGATGCAATGATGACAGGAGTTGAAGATCTTGAACTTGCAATGCCTGACGATTTGGAAGATGTCGATAAAGTAATCGAAGAAGTAAATGAAGGTACTGCTGCTGCATTAAGTAGCGGAAGCTCAAACACTTCTGTTCAAACCGGTGAAACTACTACATCTTCTACATCACAAAATTCTGCAGACAAAGATAAGACAAAAGAAAAAGAAGCTAAATAAATCGAAATTGGCTTGGTGTGAGACTACAAGTTTTCGCGTTAAAAAACTGGATTGCTTCACTCCGTTCGCAATAACTGGATTTTAGAGCTCTAAAATCTTCATGCCCAAAATACCACAACACTTTGAATAACAAAGTAGCTCAAGCGCTACTCTACATTGCCATATCATTGAAGCTTTTTGAATCATCATAGTTAAACATGTGGATAAATGAATAAAGCATTTTTGCAGAGAATTTTCTTGTGCCGACTTCAAGCATTGTCCTCAAAGCCTCTTTATTATTGGTAACTACGACGTGAGTTCTGTTAAATGCCAAATTATCATAGAAATTTGCCACGTTTATTATTTGGCTGTATTCTGAAATATAATCACTTGAAAGTCCTCGCGGATAGCCGGAACCATCATTATTCTCGTGATGTTCCAGTGCAACTTTTGCAATTTCTTCCGGTAATTCAAATTCTTCGCGAATCATTTTATAACCCAAAATAGGATGTTCCCTAACCTCTTCTTCGCTCATCGAAATTAAAGCTTCCGAGTCAGGAAGGTTTATCTTAAGCTTTCCGATATCATGCAAAAGCGCGGCAAGAATTACTTGGTCACAGCACGGTGGGGTATATTCAAGCTTCTTTGCTATCAAACCGGAAACAATTGCTACATTTAACGGATGGCATAATTCATATTCACCAAGGAAACGAATTTTTGAGCCTTTACCGGATTTGCCGAGTTGCTTGAAAATCTCTGTTTTAATTATGCCGACAAGAGTTTGCAACTTCAAAAGCCCTTCTTCATAATATCCTTGAAAAAGCATATCCAGTATGCGTTTATAAAAATACTTAATTTTAACCTGAACATCAGTTTTTAAATAAGATTCTCTATTTACAACCGTTTCAAAATCCGCAGCATCTATACTCTCATAAGAAAAATTTAAAATTCTTGAAATTGTACCGTTTTCATCTTTATCCTTATTTTCGGCGCTCTCTTCATTATTAAACTCTTCCGTATAAATCTTTACGTAATTCTTGAGCATTATCAACTTACCGGGAGTAAGAACTTCACCGGCTTCTAGTATTTTGCCCTTATTTTCGGTGTAAATATCAAAAGGTAAAACTTTATAACTACTTAATTCTTTCGCACTTACTATTCTCATATAAAAAATTATAACATTTTTTTAGCTAAATTCATACTGTAAATGCTTTATTTTTGTACATGCTCTTCTATGCGTTTTTCTCTGTAGCTATACAATGCGTAGATTAAAATTCCTATAGCAAGCCATATTATAAAATATACCGCAGATGTGGCTTTTGCGCTAAACTTGCAATACATTAAGCCCAAGCAACTCAAAACACCAAAAATCGGAAACCATGGACAGAATGGAACTTTGAACGGTCTTTCTCTGTTAGGTTCGGTCTTTCTTAAAATAAGTACCGCTATACAAATTATAATAAATGATGTGAATGTACCAAAATTACAAAGTTCAGCCGAGATGTTTAAATCCATAAACAAACCGCAAATAATAACAATTGCACCCGCAATCCAAGTCATAACGTGCGGAGTCTTGAATTTTTTATGAATCGCATTCCAAGATTTTGGCAAAAAGTGATCTCGACTCATTGCAAACAAAATCCTTGTAGTTCCGAGCTGATATATCAGAAGCACTGATGTTAGCGCACAAAGCGCACCTACTGAAATTAAGCCTGCGTACCAATGAATACCCAAAAATCTCATCGCATGCGCAAGAGGAGCTTGTGTATCAATTGAACTAAGCGGTATTACACCTGTTAACACAAGAGCTACGCAAACATAAAGCAATGTACAGATTCCCAATGTTCCTAATATTGCAACAGGCAAATCTTTTTGAGGGTTCTTCGTCTCTTCTGCCGCAGTAGAAATCGCATCAAAACCCACATAAGCAAAGAAAATTACAAAAGCACCCGTAAAAATTCCTTCAATGCCGTTAGGTGCAAAAGGAGTCCAGTTCTCCGGCAGAACATAAAACGCACCAACAATTACAAATGACAAAATTATAAAAAGATTTACACCAACCATTATTGTTGCAACCTTAGTTGATTCCTTAATTCCCTTTATTAATAGAATTGTTAATAAAAATACTATCGCAATTGCAGGAAGGTTTGCTGCTATAGGACATTCCAACCCAAACGGAAGTTTAATAAACGGCATCTTGTCATGCACATCCAAACCGTATCTATTACAATATTCATAAATTGTGCGGTAGTCATTCCGTAACCAAAATGGAAAATTTACGACAAAATCAGGAAGAATATGCTTAAATCCCTTCAAAAGTTGAACAAAATATCCTGTCCATGCACTTGCTACCGTAATGTTACTGATTGCGTATTCAAGCATTAGTATCCAACCAACCATCCATGCCATAAATTCGCCCATTGTCGCGTAAGTATAAGTATATGCGCTTCCCGCAACAGGAATCATTGCTACAATTTCTGAATAAGAAAGAGCCGAAAACACACTTGCAATTGCAGCTAAAATCATTGAAATCACAATTGCAGGTCCTGCACCCGCTCCATCAGAAGTTCCGACAATTGCCGAGCCGATAATCGTAAAAATACCCGTTCCGACAACCGCACCAATTCCAATGACAATTAAATCAAATACTCCCAAGGTCTTATTCAAACCAGATTTACTTCCCTCGTCGATAAGCTCCTGAGGAGATTTGCATTTTATTAAATTATTTACTACAGATTTAATACTCATTATACTTTCGCTTCTTCGATTTTTTGCTGTACACGTTCTCTATGCAATTTGTTTTCGTTAATTCTGTTCTTAACAAAACCGTAAAGCAAATATATAATCGCACCAACACCTAACCAAACAGGGAAAAGAAGGGCAGAATCTGATTGTTGTAATGATTTATAAATCATTAAACCGCCGCAAGAAATGATACCCATTGCCGGTAAGTACGGAGAGAATGGAACCTTAAACGGTCTTGGTCTGTCAGGATCTGTTTTTCTTAAAATTAAAACAGCAACACATACGATTATAAAAGATGTGAATGTTCCATAATTACAGAGTTCTGCTGCAACATTCAAATTTAAAGTTAAAACACCTACAATCGAAAGCAAGCCAACAGTCCACGTTAGAAGAGCCGGAGTTTTAAATTTTGGGTGTAACTTTTGAAATCTTTGAGAGATAAAATGATCTCTGCTCATCGCATACAAAATTCTTGTTGCAGCCATTTGCATAACCAATAGAACAGATGTAAGACCAGCCAATGAACCAATAGAAATTAACCCTGCTACCCAATCCAAGTTGTTCATTGACATGCAATATGCCATCGGAGCTTTTAAAAAAGCTAATGGAACAGCAGCACTTGTGTCCTGCATGCCGGTTAAAACCAAAGCTACCAGTACATATACAATTGTTGTCACAACCAAAGAACCTATAATACCGATTGGCAAATCTTTCTGCGGATTTTTACATTCTTCCGCCGCTGTCGCAATTGCATCAAATCCAATATAAGCAAAGAAAATTAAAAACGCACCGGCAAAAATTCCTTCAACACCATTTGGTGCAAAAGGTGTCCAGTTTTCAGGTTTTACAAAGAATGCACCAGCAAGAACAAACAATGCAATTACAGCCATTTTTATTACAACCATAATTCCTGTCATTTTTGTAGAATCTTTTGTTCCTTTTACCAAAATCATCGTTGATAAAAGAATCATAGCAATTGCAGGCAAGTTAATCGCAATTGGCATACCAAATATTGAAGGCATAAACACATCCGGATTTTCTGCCGCTATTTTAGAAGCAGAAAAAGCGTCATTTACCAGCCAAGCAGGAGGGTTTGCAATCCATGCCGGCAATACATTGGAA
Organism: uncultured Vampirovibrio sp.; assembly: GCA_964503025.1. GTDB lineage: Bacteria > Cyanobacteriota > Vampirovibrionia > Gastranaerophilales > Gastranaerophilaceae > CAG-196. The sequence goes on from CAZCZF010000020.1 coordinate 20,244, forward strand.
AAACCGCTCATAAACTGAACAAAATGGTTTGACCACGCACACGCAACCGCAATAAAGCCAATAGCATATTCAAGCATCAGTACCCAACCGACCATCCATGCCGCAAATTCACCAAGAGTCGCGTATGTATAAACATAAGCACCACCCGCTACAGGTATCATAGTAGCGAATTCCGAATAACATAATGCTGAAAAAACACACGCAATTGCAGCAACAATCATTGAAATAACAAGAGCTGGTCCTGCACCAAGACTTGAACCGTCTGCATTTCCCGCAGCAGCAATACCGACCACCGCAAAAATTCCTGAGCCGATAATTGCTCCGACACCAAGAATAATCAAATCCCAAACTCCAAGAGTCTTTTCCAAACCTTCTGACTTAGCGTCAGCAAGCATTTCATCAGGATTTTTAATACGTGTAATCGTCTTTAGAAAATTGCGCGTAAATGTTGCGCGTTCAAATTTTTCAGCCATCTATATCCTTTCTTTTCTCGCCCTAATCAGCAATGTATAACATTTTGAGTCGATTGCTTTCCCTATTTATTCAACAAAGGGAATCCGAGTTTTTCTCTCTGTTCCACATATAATCTCGCAACCGCTGAAGCCATTGTTCTGACTCTGTTGATGAAATTGATACGCTCGTCTTTACTGATTACACCTCTTGCATCAAGAAGATTGAAGGTGTGTGAGCATTTCAACACATAGTCATAAGCCGGCAAAACGAGTTCTGCATTTACACAATTATCGACTTCTTTTTGGTATGCATCAAAAAGTGCAAACAATCTGTCTGCATCAGAATATTCAAAATTATATTTTGATTGCTCAATTTCATTTTGGAGATAAATGTCACCATACTTTAAATTATTATTCCACATAATATCAAAAACAGATTCTTTGTTTTGGATATACATTGCAATTCTTTCGAGACCGTAAGTTATTTCCAATGCAACAGGCTTAACTTCTATACCGCCAACTTGTTGGAAATATGTAAACTGAGTAATTTCCATGCCATCAAGCCAAACTTCCCAGCCAACACCGGCAGCACCAAGTGTAGGTGATTCCCAATTATCCTCTACAAATCTTACATCGTGTTTTGATAAATCAATACCCATTGCCTCAAGACTCTTTAAATAAAGTTCTTGTGCATTGTCAGGAGACGGCTTCAAAATTACTTGATACTGAAAATAATGTCCCAAACGATTAGGATTTTCACCATATCTAGCATCGGTCGGTCGTCTGCAAGGTTCAACCATAGCTGTTGACCAAGGTTCAGGTCCAAGCGCTCTTAAAAAAGTGGCAGGGTTCATTGTAGAAGCCCCTTTTTCTATATCATACGGCTGTTGAATTATGCAACCATACTCTGACCAGAATCTTGATAAATTTAAAATCAAATCTTGAAAATTTAATGCCATCTATATTCCCAACTTTCTATTGTAAAAATTACACTCATTAAATTATACACAAAACCGTTGTAAAGCAAAAGAGATTTATTAATTTTTGTAAAGTTTTTCTGTCTAATTTATCCACTTAAAGCTTGTGACATAATCGTCACCGTTGATATTACCCTTTATTTCAGCAATGAATTTTCGGAAAGATTTATTTGACAATTCTATTCCCGGAATCCTGTTAATTTTGCTTATCAATTTTGTATTTTTTGACAAATCTATTCCCGGAATTGCATTAAACAATGTGTTCAAAGAGAAGTTGCCGAGCGGACCGAACATTGTAGATATTTTTCTGGAAAGCAATCCTAGAACTTCCATTTCTGCATTGGACTCTCCAAAATCGTATTTACCTGTAATAAACAAGCTCAAGTCCTTTCCTCGAGTCGCGATTTCTATATCATCTGCAACACCGTTTTGAATATTTATAACTCCGTAAATGCTTGAAAAATCGCCGGTTTTTAATGGAGTAATTATATCAATAACACTGTTTATAGAAATGCTTGTAAGTCCACCTTTTACGAGATTACCTGCCTTCAAAAGATACTCCAATGAACCGAGTTTTGGCATTTTCCCATCCGCTACATTGAATACGGATTTACCGTTTAGAGTTTTCATGCAATTTTCAAATGTTGAACCGTTACAGGATAACTTTATATCGCCCGTCAAATCACCATATATTTGATTGTTTAAATCAAACAATGCATAAGCAAGGTCATTTGCATTTATATCCTTGGCTTTTACATCAAGTGCCGCATCGTTGTTTGCCAAATTATATTTGAATTTACCGTTTAGAACTCCGTTTGCAATACTAAATTTGAAATCTTCCACATTTACTGTATCATTGCAGAAAGAAGTCTCTGCTTTAAAATCCTTTGCGACAATGTTTCTCAAATGAATGCTATCTGCATTTAAACTGCTGTTTTTTATTACAACCGAAGAAAGTGCTATTCCTTCTAATGAGTCGAAAGCTTGTGCATTATCCAATTGCGAACGTTTCATTTTATCAATTGTATAATTCAAATCCAAAACTTTTGTATAGAAATCCGCTTTTTCTACATAATACGGAGTTGTAAGTTTATTTTTCAAAACCGCTTTAACTACAACATCGTTGTTTAAAATTTCGCCTTTTGAATACATATCGATAGTTTTTTCTTTAAATTTAAAAGTTATATTTTTCATTGTTGTATCCAAGAAAGGAATATTAGTTTCAAAAATATGAAAATCTCCAAGCAATTTTGGCTCAGAAAGTCTGCCGTTGAAGCGTAAATCAGATGTAAATTGTCCTTGTTTAATATTTGGTTTTCTGAATATTATATTAAAAATTCTTGCATCGGTCGGATTTTGAGTTTTTATATACAAATCATGGAATACTAAATCATCATTAAATACTTCTATTCCGCCCTTTGCTTTAAGCATGTTCAAACGAGTTTGACGTCCTGCCAGAGAAGAAATTATTTTGTCATAAGAAAACTCTTTAATTTTAACTATGTTTTGTTTAATAATTTGAGCATCCAAATTTAGCACAATCGCGTTCTCTATATCACCTACTGTTGCGCCAAGATGATATATGCTTGAATCTGGTGCCATATTCGCTTCGGTTTTAATATCAAAATTATCTTTTGTACCTTTTGCCTTAAGTGTATAAACAATATCACCTTTAATTTTTACAGGATATAGTTGATTTTTATTTATATATTTATCTATAAATTCTTGTTTTGGTTTTGAATTAACATACACATCAAATGATTGTTTTTTTAATATATCATTAACCACACCATCAAGAAGAATCGGCATTCCGTCAGCCAGAAGGTTAAGTTTGTTGAGACGCAAACTATTATTTCTTATCATAAAACTTCCGTTTACGATTTTAACGGGAAGTTCCAATGGCTTATACATCAGCATAAAGCCGCCTAAATCAGAATAACCGTTCATCTTATTATTATTTATTTTGCAGTTTAAATTAAGCTTTCCCCTCTGGAACTCTATATTCCGTAATATTTCCGGCAAGAATGAATATTTGCAGATTTCATTTAGATGTGTTAAATCAAATGATTTTAACTGTATTAAGCCATTGACATTCGGTTTAGTGAAAATGTTGTTTGCGTCAATATTAACCGTAAATGCACCATCTGAATTAATAATCCATCCGTTCAAGTCAGAAATTTTCAACTTGCCGTTATTCAATGCTACAGAACCGTTAGAAAGTTTTAATTTGCTTTTTGCGGATGTATTAAAAATTCTGGCAATAAAGTTAATTTTATTATACTCAATTATATCGATATTTCCCTTGTAACTTGCAGAAACATTTACAAAGATATTGCCGATATCACTCGGTAATGGCAATACATCTTTCAAGTTGAGTTTTGGAATATCAATTTTTAAATCAGCAAGATTATCTTTTATCGCTGCGATAACTGCTATTTCGGACGAGCCCAGATTTGTTTTAATATTTGCAGCAGCATTTGTACCGTCAAATTTTATATTACCTTTTGTATTATCAACTTTTATGCCTTGGAGACCAAATAGGTTTCCTAAAAGTTCTACCTCTCCTTTTACAAAAAGATTTTCATTAAAACGAATGTCATTAATATCAATAATAGAGCCGTAAACCTTCAATTTTAGGTTTGTAAGACCTTGTGCAATATCCAATTGCGGAAGCATTTTCTTGGCATCCTCTATCATAGTTGATGTTTGAATTGCTTTATATAAATATCCTATTTCTTGCGAATTAGAATTTACGTCAAAGTCAAACTTGCCATACAAATTACAAACACCGGCAACAGTAATAGGAGTTTTGTTCACAAGTCCTTTGAGAGTCTTAAATTCTGCATTTTGGTCGTTAAAACTCAAAATCGCGTCAGCATTTGTTAAAACTAAATCAGGGATTTCATTGAAATGTGTTGTTACGTCTTTTACATTCAAAACACCCCACACGTGAGGATTTTTACGGTTTCCTTTTACCGTAATATCAATATTACCGTTACCCTTGATATCCATTATCGGAACCGGCCCGATAATAAAGTTTAAGATTTCGTGCAACGGTACAACTTTTTCTTCTGCGGTTTGAAGGTCAACAGAATTTGTACTCCAAATTCGCATGTCGGCATATTTAATATTGTAAAGTTCAACTCCGCCTTTTACCCATACTTTTTCCGCACCGCCCGCCGGAACATAAACATCAAAATTTACATACTTGCCTGTAAAATCAAGTTTGATAGTCGCACCATTTGCATTTTTTATCGGTTTAATCAAAATACCGTTGTTTACAAAAATATCACCGTTAATTTCCGGTTCAATAACATCGCCTTTAATCGAAAAATTGCCAATTACATCACCATAAAATTTGTACTGTTTCAATTTATACACATTGAATTCTTCAACAATAATCGGTGGAAGTAACTCTACAATATCTTCGACTCTTGATTGATTTAACCTTACATTCAAATTCATGGATGTTGTCGACTTGTTCAGATAATTCAATACATAGCCACTTATAGTTGCGTTTATATTCTCTGATTTTATATCAATGCTATCGAATCCCAAAACTTTATTTGTAACATTGAACCTTGATTTCAAGTTTAGTTTATCGGGAAAAATTATTGATTTCGCATTATCTTTCATTACTATGGCGCAATTTTCAAAAGAAGCGGACAAATTTTGTTTGTCAACTTGTATATTAATTATTCCGCGCAACTTTTTTAAATCATTAGGCAAATATTGTCTTAAATAATCGCCCAAAGTCGCAATATCAAAATTTTCCACAGCTACATTTACAACACTTTTTTTAATACTGTTGTTCTGCGGAAGATACAAATTAATATTCGCATTTGAAACGGAATTTTTGATTTTTAATTGGCTTTTTAGATTGAACTTCAAGGCTCTTGCACTGTTTTTAAAATAAATATTTTCCGCAAAATAGTTAACCGGTTCTGCAACATTTTTTTCTATTATATTAACTGTTAATTTCTTAACGCTTATCTCATCACATTTGATTTTTGCCTTGCGGAAATCAGAGAAAAAATCTTTATCAAGCTCCAGTTCTTTTTTCAAAATAGAATTTACATAAACCTCATCTGCCTTAAGCGTGTTCAAGTGAATTGAGCCTGAAATCAAAGGTAAAATTCTTATAGATGTTTCAAAGTTATTAATATTTGTATAATCATCTTCTTGTTTATTTTTGACACTAATAGATTCTGCTGTAAATTTTGCAACAGGTATTGGAGATAAGAAAATCTGCGGTTTTTTTATCTCTATCAGAAAATCTGAATTTTGCGAAACATTTTCACACACCTTCGGAACAATGTGAGAAAAAATGAGCGGAATCCCCAATATCCAAAATGCGTAAAAACTCAATACTATTATTATATATTTATTAAAAATGTTTTTAATTATAACCACATTCATAATA
>CAZCZF010000021.1:0-25688 GCA_964503025.1 uncultured Vampirovibrio sp.
TCATCAGAATCTAAAAAGAAAATGTAATTACCGGTCGCAATTTTCATTCCAGCGTTTCGAGCAGGTGCTAATCAGGTATTTTCTTGTGATATTATCTTAATCCTGTTGTCATTAATACTATAGCTATTCAATATATTGAGAGAATTGTCAGTAGAGCCATCGTTAACACAAATAATTTCGATATCTGAAAAGGTCTGTTCGATAACACTATCTAAACATTCCTTTAGATATTTTTCTACATTATAGACAGGTATTATGACGCTGATTCTTGGCATATTTTCTCCTTGTTATTTATATTTTTTCTTATCAATTCGGTTTTCTTAATTCCTCTATCTTTTTCTATACATTTTTTACATTTTGTATAGAAAAATTTTTCCAAACCTGTATAAGTATATATTAACATAAAAAAGCAGGTTTAAAATTGCTGAAAAATATGTATAAAAACATAATTTTCATAAATAATTTTGTCTCTAAATGCAGCTATTGCCAGACTCTATACAAAATGTAAAAAATGTAAATGGCTCTAAGTTGTATTTAATAGATAAAATCTTTCTTACAGCAATTTTAGTTTTGAAGTTTTTTGTCTGCTTTTTTATAAAAATTTTCATGCGAAAGTTTAAAACAATATTTTGTGTAAGGGGCAAATTTTAGTTTTAGGAGTTTTCTTATAAAAAATGAAGGTGAAGAAATGTGCATTATGAATTCTATTTCACAAGTAGTTTCAAGCTTGATAAAACCAAAGTTGACTAAAGCGGCAATGATGTCAAAAAATGTATTGCAAGATTGTGAGAAAAAATACGCATTTAATTCTAAGACATTAAAGACATTGTTTACAGACGAATTTTGTTATAAAGGAAATATACCGAATACAATACTGGTGAAAGATAGCAAAACTGGACTTCCAACGCAATTGACAGTTGAACTGGTCCGACAAGATGGTATAGAAAAGTGTCGTTTTGCAGATTCTAAAAATCATTCAGTTGCTCATAAGATTTATTTTTTGATTATGAATGCTTTTAAAAAATATGAAATTTTGCCAGGATTTATGTCTAATGATAGTAATGGTTCTTTAACAGGGATTGGAATTCGGTTAGATCAAATTCAAATAGAACGAGCTTTACAAAAAAAAATTGAATGTATACCATTGTGTTCGCTTCCAAAAGCTCTTATTTTTCATCTAAAAATGGGGTTTTTACCTTCGGAAGGAGATTTATTAAAAGTTAAATCTTATAAAGAAGTTCTTAAATATAAAGAAAAATATGAACAAGATTTCCCTCAATTGAAGCAGTATAGTTTATTGCCAATCGTTGTTCAAAAAAAGCGAAGTTTTTATATAGATAGAAATAAGACGCATGCCGTTACTGTTCTTAGAAAGTTGGAGCAAGAACTTAAAAATTGTAGAGACAAATGTTTGGCTGATTTACATGATGTTGCCGGAATATCAATGGAACTATCCGGAAAAGCATTAGAACATTGGAAAACACTTATTGCAAAGCAGCCGATATTGCCGAATATTAAAGTTAAAGAAATCGAAAAATATAATAGTAATTAATTATACATTTTGCAATAATTTTAAATGTTTTGTTAAATCAATGTCTTTATTTTCTTGTGACGGGGTAAGATTGAAATTTTCTTTCAATGTTTGGTAAAAAAGTTTGACTTTATCTCGTGAAATTCGCATGATTTCGGTATAATTATCTCCGCCACGAGATGTGAATCCCATCTGAATGTATTTTGTCATAGCGCTTCCGATACGAGCAGCGTTAAGTTCTATAAATTGTAAGTCCGTTTTGAGAAAATTTTTATACAATTGAGTAAAAAGAATTTGCGCGCCAAAAGGTGCTTTTTTATTTTTTTTAATTGGCCAAGAACACGCAAAATCTACATACTCTCCGCTTCTTTTTTTGTTGCTTACAAGAATACTGCAAGGAGTCCCATCGCAGGTCAGCAACATGCTTTCATTGTTTTTATTGTGTGCACAGGCAAAACTTCTTTTTAATATGTAGTCATGAAATTCCAAGTCGTTTGGGTTAGCATCCGGCATGAGTTTCTTTAAATCGATACTTTTTACAAGTTGCGTAGTGAAAGCTTTGTCTTTTTCACCAAGCTTGTATACTTCAAGTTTTTGTCCAAGTAGATTTGCTTGTGAAATTTTTATACCTTTAAAAGATGTGTTGGTGTTGATTTGCATAGTTTGTTTTTCCTATAAAAAAAGAGAGCCATCCGACTCTCTTCTTTTTCTTTTTTAAAATCTGGGCCGCAGTGGACTCGAACCACCGACCTCACCCTTATCAGGGGTGCGCTCTAACCACCTGAGCTAGCAGCCCATATTCTGTTGTCACGCCGAATGTGTAAGCTATCTTATACTTCCTTGGCTAACCCTCAGCAAAATCTAATGTATCATAGACAATTTCAGAAATCAAGTCTTTTTTTATTTGAGAATTTATTTTTTTTAGAGTACACTTTATTTGAGGATAAAATTATGCCAATATTATACATATATTTAACAATTTTTACGTTATATTTTATAGTTCTTGCATTTACAAGCTTAAAGCAAACCAAAAAAGTCCGCGACAAGTACACTCCGAAGGACTCAAACATTTGTGTTGTCGTGTATGCGACAGGTGAAGCAAAAACTTTGGATAATCTTTTAAAGCAACTAAAAACGCAATCTTATCCAAAGCAGCGTTACATTATTTATGCAATTCTTGATCAATGTGCAAAATCAGAGGATGTTACCTTACAAGGCGATTTGGATGTAAATGTTATAAGCATAAATAATATGGAGCCGATTGGAAAAAGTCAGGCTTATTCCATTCTTGCAGAGAAGATGTCCGAAGCGCAAAACTTGGATGCTTATGTGTTTTTGGATTCTCAATATTACGTAGATTCGGATTTTTTGACAAATGTAAATTATTATTTAACCAAGCACGATGTGTTTATGCCAATGGTTAATTATATTCCGGAAGTTAAAGAATTTAGCATTGTTGAAAATATTAAAGCTACTTATTCAAGATATTGTGCAAAGTTTTTATTTGCAACAAGAACAAAATTAGGGCTGACAAACCTTGTTAATACGAATGCTTTTGTTATTAAGCGAGATACTTTGTATAGGATTGAATCATTTGAGTTTCAGGACAAAACTGCTGAAATCTTGTATACAATAAAACTTGCAAGCGAAGGAATAAAGGCAGCTTTTGTTGATGAGTTAAAAGTTTATACAGATATTTTGAACTATGATTCAAGAATTCCGTCTCTTTCTAAGAGGATTAATATTTTCTGGAGTAATTTCACACACTCACCAAATGTAATGACTCAAGAGTACGTATGTTCGCTTATTCAACCAAATTGGCTTGTGTGTCTTTTAGGTTACGCATTGTTGTTAACTCATTCATATACATTTCCGTTTTTTGTCGGATATTCAACTATATTAATATCATTTATAGTGTTTGTATTGGCATTTTGTTCAAGTTTAATGAGCGCAAAACTTTTTGCGAAAGAGCACTTGTACCTGTTTGCATATCCGCTTTATTCAATTGGACATATACTTAAAAATCTTCCTCCAGTGCGTTGGTGCAGGAAAATTTTGAGTAAAACAACCCATAAACATCATATAGAAAAAATGGTTACTAATATTATTGTGACTGACGGTAAGAAAGATTTTCAGTGTCAATTAGAATTGATTTCTGACGATGGGCTTGCAAGGGTAAAATTTATTAATAAAGGTAAAACGTATGTAACCAAAAACAATCATTTGCGCATGATTGATGCAATACGTGAACTCTCATCAAAGTTGAACGATTACGGCTTGTCATTAAAAATTTGCCAAAATTGCAAGTATTTTCAACCATTGGTGGACGGTTCAACTAATATGATAAAAGGATGTTGCAATTGCCAATTCCAAGGAAGAGTAGAGGGTGATTTGATTCCGACATTGGTATGGAACACATGTCCGAAATTTGAAGAGCATAACATTATTCCGCTTTTTTAATTATTGAAAGAGTTTTTCGCATTTTGCCTTTTTAAAATAAGTGATTATAATAAAGATATGAAAAAGTTTTTAATCTGTTTAATAGTTATGAGTTTTTGTATGCCTGCAAACGCTTTTTTCTGGAATAAAAAAGACAAGGCTTTGGAGAAAGAATTGCAAGGAAAGGGATATGCTGGAACTTTGCCTAAATTAGAGGACAAGATAGAAAAAAACAAAACTAAGGTTACAACTCCAATATTTGAGTCTCAGGAAGGTTTTGATGATCCATCGGATTTGAAGCCTGTTCCGAAAGATAATCCCGCTTTTATTAATATAATTCAACAGAAAGACAAAACATCCCAATTTACAAAGGATGCCGGTGAAATAATACCGATGTTGGAAAAGTTGGTCGATTGTATTCAAGATGAAGAATCTTTGCAACTGTTTGTTACAAAAGCTAATTTGTTGACGCTGAATATTGATAGTTTGAGTGAGAAATATAATGGTAAACCGGAGAGTTATTACGAATCATTCAGGAAATTACAAGATGTGAATCGTTATGTAAAATCTATTTCCGAATTGAGACGCGAAGCTGTGACTTATCAAAAGTACCTCGCTTATTCTGAAAGTGGTTCAATTTATAATCCTGAAAATATTAATCAACAATTGGAATATTTGTTGGAAGAGCTAAATTCAGCAATATTGTTACTACGGGAAGATGTTTATTAGTATGCTTATGTAGCTTAAGCGGCTTCTTCCGTTTTAACGTATTTTGCGGATTTTGCAACTACGCCGTAACATACCATAGTTAACCTGTTATTCAATGCTAACATAGTTCTAAAGTTATTTGCAGAACAATTCATTGCACTCATCATATCGTCTGCCGATACTTTTGATGTCAATGCTGATTCATCGTGGTTGTCAACTTTTTCTTGTGAATACTTTTCAACTAATAATTTGTCAATAAAATCTCTTGCGCCAATTGCCATAATAAATACTCCTTTGGGCTTTATCTTGCTTAGTCTTATGTTCAGACTACAAGACAATTGCCTCGCTTTCTCTTATACTCTCTTAAGATTTATCTTTTAGATATCTCTTATGTATATATAAAGTATTTATCTTTTTAAAAATTGCCTTTTTTGATGCGCAATGTTAAGTTTTGTAACATTGAATTTGTTTTTTGCCGAAATCCTTAACAAAACGATATATTTTTGTTTGAGTAACGATTTACTCCAAAAAATCAAAAAATTTATGTTCACCCCAAAGTTTATTTCCACCATTTAAACGATTGATAGCATGCCCACATGCTGTAAACTTAATCTGGGAGGTAGATTGGATAAATTATCTCCCTTACAGACAAAGGTAGGATTGCACACACAAAAGGACAGTTGAATTGAAGAAGTTTAAGTTTCGCTTGCAGGTTGTTCTTGACATGCGCGAAAAGGAGCTTGAAGCTCGACGCATGGAAATGGCAAAAATCATATCCGCACTAAACAGCCAAAAAGAAAAGCTACAGAGCATTCTTAAACATCAACAAGACAATATAAAAGCTCAAGAGTCGCTTTCATTGTCAGATAATCTGGATATCTTTCAACTGGAAGAACACAGAACATTCGGAATCAAGCTTATTATGGACGCAAACAACCAAGAAAGAATTATTAAAAATACAGAAACAATCCTTTCAAGAAAACAGCAAGAAGTAAAAGAAGCACACCAAAAAGTAGAAGTTCTGAAAAAACTAAAAGAAAAGCAAGAAAATGAATACTATAAAAGTTTTCTAGAAGCTGAAACAAAAGAAATTGATGACATAACATCAGCAAGGTTCAAGGTAAGTTAAAAAATATGACACAAGCATTATTAAACAATCTTTCAACAATATCGGATTTGTCAACAAAATTGACAAGTCTGAAAGATAATGTTAATGCCATGGATTTTCAAAAAGTTTTTGAAAAGCAAACAAACACACAAGAGAAAAATTTAACAACCGAAGATGTAAAAGAACAATCCACAACAGAAGTTCCTAGTAACAATGAAAACACCTTTGACAATCTTGAAACAATACGTCAATCTTCAAGCGAACAAGAGACGGATAAAACCGACGACACAGATGATATCGACAACAAAATCGTTGAAGAAATTGAAATTGAACCTAACACAGACGTTGTTCCGGACGAAGAAATTGTGACAATAGAAGAAGAAACTGAAAATCAAGAAACTGAAAATGTTACTGAAACACCTGTTTATGAGAATTTTTTAACAGGGGCAATTATAGATTTTGTTCAACCAAAACAATCATCAACAAAAGAAAATTCGGTTGATGAACAACCTGAAAAAATGATTGATACAAATAACGATGATATTTCTTTAAAATCAGAAAATGCAAGTTTAGACAGTATTTTAGAAAGTTTTGCGGCAGAAAACGAAGAAGTTTGTCAGATAAAAACTAAGGAAAGCGGCGAAACTTCCGAAAAGACCTTAGAAGAAATCGTTGACGAGGACGTATTGAACGAACTAAATATTGAATCTGTAGAAGCCGAAACAAGTGATGATAAAGGTTCTGATTTAATGCAAAACCAATCACCTCAGGAACAAGGAATAAAGGCTTTAATCCAAGCGGATATTCCTGAATTTTCGGAAGTGAAAACTAATGAGGTACAAGCAACGGCAAAAACATCAACAGCGCAAGAAATAGCTAATCCAAGTAAAATCATTGAGCAAATTTCTAAACAGATGGAAGGTATGAAGAGCGGTTCTCGCGTAAATATGATTCTTAATCCTGAATCATTGGGCAAAGTGGAAATTCAGCTTATTAATACAAAAGAGGGCTTATCCGCACAGTTTACCGTAGCAACGCAAGATGCAAAGAATCTGTTATTAAAGGGTTTAGACGGACTTAAAGAAACTCTTGCAATGCACGGAGTGAGCATTGATAACGTTTCTGTAAAGCTCAACGAATCACAGGAAAGTAAGTATAATTCAGATTGGACGGAGCAAGAAAATTCTAAAGGAGGAAATAAAGAACAAAACTCCGGAAGAGAAAAAAGAGACAAAAACGAATTTGAACAGGCTATGTCTGATTTTAACGAAGAAAATGGTAATGTATAAAATAAATTTGGGAGAAGGTTATGAGTAGTGTAGCAAGTGAAATAACAAATATGCAGAGTCAAACTGCGATAACTCAAAGCAAAAAAGACAGAACTACAAATACAGAAAATGACAGCACGATGTTCTTGACCCTCATGCTTAAACAGCTTGAGAATCAAGACCCGACGCAACCGACTGATAATACTGAATGGTTGTCTCAATTAGCTCAATATTCATCGCTTGAACAGATGACACAAATGAACTCAGGATTACAGAATTGTATGGATTACATGTCCGCAATTTATTCGGATATGACAACAAATTCTGAAATCACACAAACTCTTTCGCTTATTGGCAAAGATGTTACAATCACAGTTCCTGACGAAAAAGACAGCTCAAAGAGTACGGAAATCAAGGGAAGAGTTACGGAAGCAAGCTTTAAAGACGGAACCGGAAAAGTAAAAGTTAACGGAGAATTTTATTCAATCGCTAACATTACAAACATAAGAGAAGCAGATACGCAAACTCAAGCACAAATTTAACACCAGATCAAACAGGAGAATAAATAATGTCACAAGCTTTACACACAGCAAGTACCGGAATAAATGCCGGACAAGCACAAATTAATGTTGTTGCTAACAACGTAGCAAACATTAACACAACGGCTTTCAAAGCTGCAAATTTAACTTTTGAAACACTATATTCGCGTAACCTTTCTTACGGAAGCGCAGCTACCAAGGACGGCGGTGGAACTAATCCTAAGCAAATCGGTCTTGGTGTTAAAGTTGGTGGTATTACCAGAAATTTTACTTCCGGAGATTTTGTTAATACAGGAAGAGATATGGATTTAATGATTTCCGGTAACGGTTTCTTTGTTGTACAAGATGCAGAAGGTAAACTTTATTACACAAGAGACGGTATTTTTTCAACAGACTCAGAAGGAAATGTCGTAACTCAAAATGGTTTAAAGGTTGTTGCAGCTTCAACTCCTTACTCTAATGCAAGTTCCGGCAAAACAGTACAAGTTCCGAAGAATTTAAGTTCTACTGTACAAGGCGACCCGAATGCAGGTGACAAGAAATTAAGCCAACTTAATAATGCTCTTATTACGTCGGGAGAAATCAAGGTTACTGTAAAGGGACAGGCATACACACTAACGGTGGATGATGATGACCCTACACTTGATGAAGTTCTAGCGTCCTTCAATCAAGTTCTCGATGGAACCGGAGTTTCCTTTAAATGCGAAAACGGTGTTGTTAAATATGAGCCGGCAGATGCAGAAATCACATTTGATTCTGCAACAACAAACTTTGTTGGTCAAACCGGAGTTGCAAATAAATTTTCTGAAAAACAAGTAAGCCAAATCGCAAAATTGCAAGAATTAGTCGACTATAATGCTACCAGTGCAATTACATTAAAATCTACTACAGTTGACGAAAACGGCATTATTGCTGCAACATACAGTGATGGGTCAATTCTTACTCAATACGTCGATGATACCTATGCCGTTCAATGGAAATACACCACTCCGGAAGGTGTTACAATTCGCGGCAACGATGTTCAAGCAACAGGCTCAACAATCGAAAACTCAAACTTTGTTATAGAACTTGCAACCATGGTTAACGAAGAAGGTTTGGTTTCAGTAAATAACAACCTTTGGGAATGGGGTGCTGATGTAGGCGAAGTATTCTATGGTATGGCAGGCGAAGTATCTTTCGGCTCAATTGAATCAGGCGGATACGAAGGTTCTAACGTTGATATCGCATCTGAATTAACAAATATGATTTCGGCACAAAGAATGATTCAAATGAACTCCAGAGTATTTTCAACCGCAAGCAGCGTAATGGAAACATTATCATATCTGGGCAGCTAAACAATTTAAGCAGTTAACAAAAAATTCTTAAAAAAGGCATGCCTTATAAGAATAAAAACATGAAAATTCATGTCAAGTTGTTAACAAAAATGCTCTAACTTTACAAAACTTAATATTTTAGACATGGTTGAAATCCATGTAAATCATGGGTTTCAGCATGTTTAAAAAAACAAGAAAAGTTGTTACAAATACACTCTTGTACAGGGCATGGTTTCTGGTATATAATACAATAGAGGGTTGGGGATGATGCTTAGACCATCCGGTGAAAACGAAACGGAAAAATCACAAAACGATAGATTAATACCTGCAGCAAATTGGGGAGCAGATGTTGGAATAGACTGTTTTAAGGTAAAGGCAAATCTTCAAAACATACAAAATGATATCGCACATTATAACGCTAAAATAGTTGCTGTAACTAAGTATTACGGATTGAATGCAATACTTGCAGGCTATGAAGCAGGAATTAGAGATTTTGGTGAATCCAGAGCGCTTGATGCAATTGCAAAAATCAACAGACTCACGGGTGAAACCAAAGAAAACTCTACGTTCCACTTTATAGGTCACTTGCAAGCAAACAAGGCAGAAAAAGTTGTAAAACACTTTGATATAATCGAGTCCGTTGATTCATTAAAACTTGCAGAGATTATATCAAGCAGCGCCTGCCGTTTTAATAAGAGAGAGAAAGTTTTATTGCAAATTAACAACGCAAACGAAGAGCAGAAATCAGGATACAGCAAAGACAAACTTAGAACGGAATTTAAAGAGATTATTTCTTTACCGAACATAGAAGTAATCGGTTTGATGAATATAGCTCCTTTAAATTCAACAGAAAGCGAGCTTGCGCAACTGTTTGGCGACATTAGAAAGTTCAGAGATGAACTTGAACGAGAATTTGAAGTTGCTCTGCCGGAACTGTCAATGGGGATGAGCAATGATTACAAAATAGCACTTGGTGAAGGTGCAACAATTATCAGAATAGGCAGAAAGTTATTTACATAAGTTATAAATTGGAGGAGAAATGGCATTATCAGAAGGATTAAAAGGGTTTGTAAACTTTTTCACAAAAAGTTTTAGTGAAGATGGCGGAGATGACGCATTCATCGATTTAGTAGACGGAAATAACGACTACGATACAGACGGAACATTGGCATTAGACACAATGTACGGAACAAGAGTTGCTAACAAGCCTGAACGTTCGTTTGAAAGAGAATCTAAAGTTGTTTCTCACCCTAATTCATACAAATCTGGCGAAGTTACAGTAATTGAACCTCGTTCATTCTCTGAATCCGCTCAAATTGTTAAGAAATTAATCGACAAGAAAACCGTTATTTTACATTTAGACTTGTTAGACAAAGAACAATCTCAAAGAACAATCGACTTTGTTTGTGGTGCAGCTCACGCTCTTAACGGAACTGCTCAAAAAATCAGTGATATGGTTTTCATTTTCACACCAAGCAATGTTTCTTTGTCAGTTGAAAACGGTGCTTTACAAAGCAAATTTTCAGAAGCTTTGTGGAACAAGCCTTTGTAATAGACGGTTAGAGGCTTGGAAGTAATCATTTACTCAAACTTTAAAATATAAATAATATATTGATTTGTGATAGTTGGATTTTCAGGATGCTTAAAGCATCCTTTTTCTTTTAGTAATACCACCTGCCGCCATTGCTCCCGCAACGTCGCTCCGTGGTATTACATCGGGCTACGCCAATTTCCCGCCTGTCGAATCAAAGATTCGTTCGTTCCTTCGCTTTCGCTTCGTCACAACGGCGGTATCGTCATGTAATACCACCTGCCGCCATTGCTCCCGCAATGTCGCACCGTGGTATTACATCGGGCTACGCCAATTAAAATCAAGCCCCTTTCGGAAGAGAGACAAAAGGAGCAGAGCTATTATTATGAAGAAAAGATTTTGTTTAAAGAAGTAAGCCGAATACACACACAATGCCTAATCAATTTTTCGTCGAAATCCGACAATACCATTAGTTGTCTCCGACTTACATTTATATTTTAACATTTGATTTTATTATTATTAATCTTCTTAAGTAGTAGTTCTTTTGTACTATTTATGTTTATACATACTATCAATTTTAGGACCTACATATTTTCCTATTAAAATATTCTCTACAAAACAGTCAATAGGTTTAATCGCAACTCCTAATGCCACAAAACCGCCAATTGTTTTTACAAAATTACCTTTTAGCATTTTGCTTTTTTGAAAATCAGTTAAAACACTTTTTACGGCAACGCTTTCCGTTTGGTCAGCTTTTAAAGCAGCAATGTATTTTGAGTATAATTTGCTCTTCTTAAATTCTGTAGAAGGGTTGAGCAAATCTTTTCTCAACTGAATTAAATCCCTAATTGTTTTTTCAGAATACTTTTCAAGATTCGCTTTATTATCTTTGCGAAATATTTTTACGCTCTTTTTACCATGGTGGTAATCTGCACTATCCGAAGTTTGAGATAAAAATTCTTTTACACATTCTTCATCCTTGTTATTGAAAGCGCGCATTTTCCCATTTGCAATAAATTGTTCTGCCGTTTTAGAAACGTGTTCTTTTGTATTCAAAGAAATTTTATCTTGCGTCATTTTACCAAATTGAGAACAAATATTCTGCCCAAGTTTTACAGCGACAACAGGAAGCGCAATACTTGCAAGTCCCTGAAATATAGCTTGCTTCAATGCTCTTCGCGAATTTGGGCTATATTCGGTTTGGTCGTTTTTATATTTGTCATAAACATCGGCTCCAATATACATAAGAGCCGGAACCCACGTTAAATTCGCAGCATTACCAATCAACGGACGCAACGCTTCTCCGACTTCATTCGTAAACGCACACCCCCTAAGCGGCCAATTCATCATTGGATCTGTATAATTACCAGTCTTGTCTACAGAACGATTATCTGCTCTATAAGTAATTGACGATGTTCCTACCGGTTTAATCATTCGGCTGTAATCTCCTTAACATCTGTGATCTATATAACAAGGATAAATGAAGTTTTTGTATGTTTCTTTATAATTTTTACAAAAAATTTCCCCTGAGTGTATAATTATATCATGAGCAAAAAATTTGAGCTAATATCTAAATACAAACCGTCAGGCGACCAACCAAGAGCAATAGAACAATTGGTAAAAGGATTAAAAGACGGTGATGACACCCAGACACTTCTTGGTATTACAGGTTCGGGAAAAACATTTACGATTGCTAACGTAATCGAACAGATACAGAAACCGACTCTTATTATTGCACATAACAAAACTCTTGCTGCTCAGTTATACAACGAATTTAAAGAACTTTTCCCAAACAATGCCGTTGAATATTTCATTTCTTATTATGATTATTACCAGCCGGAAGCTTATATTCCACGGACAGATACCTATATAGAAAAATCTGCCAGTATAAATGAAGAAATTGACCGACTAAGGCACAATACGACCAGAAGTTTGTATGAACGGGATGATGTAATAATTATTGCTTCTGTAAGTTGTATCTATGGTTTAGGCTTGCCGGAAAGCTATTTTAAAGGAACAATTCAAATTAAAGTCGGTGATACACTTGATAGAAGTGATTTAATCAAACATCTTGTTCTAACACAATATACACGAAACGATTTAGTGCTTGAACGTTCAACATTTAGAGCAAGAGGCGACATTCTGGAAATCATGCCGGCATACGAAAAAATCATTACCAGAATTTATTTCTTTGGTGATGAAATAGAAAAAATTGTAAAAATTGATAATTTAACGGGAGAAATACTGGAAGCACCCGAGAGCGTGATGATATATCCTGCGGTTCACTACATTGCCTATGACGAAAACGAAGATGAGACAATTGCAATGATTAGAACAGAGCTTAAAAATAGGGTTGCGGAATTAGAAAGTCAGAATAAAATTTTGGAGTCACAAAGACTGCAACAAAGGGTTAAATATGATATAGAAATGATTAAAGAAATGGGATATTGTTCCGGCATTGAAAATTATTCCAGAATTATTGAACGTCGTCCGATAGGTTCAGCTCCTGCGACTCTGCTTGATTATTTCCAAGGAGAATTCCTTACCGTCATTGACGAGTCTCACGTTACAATTCCACAATTAAACGGCATGTACCATGGAGATGCTTCAAGAAAAAATACGCTTGTGGAATACGGTTTTCGTTTGCCTTGTGCAAAAGACAACCGACCATTAAAAAGTAAAGAATTTTTTGAAAAAGTCGGACAAAAAATTTATATTTCAGCAACACCGGGAGAGTTTGAACAAAAAACATCACAGCAACTTGTCGAGCAAATTATCAGACCGACAGGACTTGTTGACCCGAAAATTAGCGTTCGTCCTATTGAATCTCAGATACCGGATTTGAAAATAGAAATCGAAAAACGTGCAAAAAAAGAAGAACGCGTACTAATTACTACACTTACAAAACGTATGGCAGAAGATTTATGTGATTTTTTCTTACAAGAGGGTATCCGAGTAAGATATTTACACAGCGGAGTTAAATCAATCGAACGCGTTGAAATATTGAGAGACCTAAGACTCGGCGAGTTTGATGTTTTAATTGGTGTAAACTTATTAAGAGAAGGACTTGATATTCCGGAAGTTTCTTTGATAGCTATTATGGATGCAGATAAAGAAGGTTTCTTGAGATCTGATACAAGCTTAATCCAAACAATAGGACGTGCTGCGCGTAATGCTTGTGGCGAAGTTATTATGTATGCTGATAAGATTACAGATTCTATGCAACGAGCGATTGACGAAACAAACAGAAGACGCGAAATCCAATTGGCTCACAATAAAAAATATGGAATTATACCGCAAACGATAAAAAAACCTATTGAAAACAATTTACTATCTTTAGTTGCGAGCTATCGTGATTTAGAGGACATCGTTGCAGAAGAAATGGTTGATTTGGGCATCGAGAAAAAAGATTTGCCGAAACTCATTTCTAAATTAGAAAAAGACATGCACAAAGCAGCCAAAATACTTGATTTTGAGCGCGCAGCAGAAATTCGTGACCAATTAAAAAAACTAAGAGAAATGGTATAAATTTTCTACCACCAATACGGATGTCTATAATACCTTGGATAACTGTTATATCTTGTCCATTGCATCATATTTTGTTCTTCAAGTAACATATTTTGTCTGGTCAATTGACGAATTTGTCGTTCTCTTTGCTCTGCTTCAACCCTTCTCGCTTGTTCAGCTGCAAGTGTATTATCTAAACGTTCTTGTGTTTCATTCAAATCTTTAAAACAAGCTGCAAGGTTTGAACCGTTGTATCTTTTTATACAATCATTTGCCGTCTCAAAAAATTCATTTTGGCGTCTATCCCAGTATAAAACATCTTCTGCCAAAAGATTTTCATTTCTGCGTTTAACTTTATACCAGTCCGGTTTTTTACTATAAGAAGTTATTTTTTTGTACGCATCGTCAATTTTTTTCTGCTCTATTGGTGCAATTAAATCATTGACTTTCGTTATCATTGAAGTCAGGTTTTGCGTGTTATAAATTTGTTTTGCTTTGTAATAATTTATGAGCTTTTCTTCATTGTTAGTAGTCACATACGCAACTTTCATATAATTATCGGGATTACCAATATCAAGTTTAACCAATGCCTTTGCTGCATTGTACGCTTTTTGTGGATTTTTCGTAACAGTATAAATCGTATACAAAAGCTCCTGTGCCATTAAATACGCACCGTCATTCGCTGAAATTTTTATCGCATAATTTTCAGCACTTTTTAAATCCTGCATATAATAATAATTTTGTGCCATCTGAAATCTTGCCCAAGAGTTTTGATTTATATACGGGTATAAGTAGTTATTTGAACGAATATAATCTCCATTAAGCGAATAAAGAACTCCCAACCTATAATCTTTGGCAGCTTTCGTAAAAACACCGTCTTTATCAATTTCTGCAAGCTTCTTTGCATAATCTAACGCTTTTGAGTATTCTTTATTATCCGTATAAACATTTATAAATCTTGCAACATTCGGCAAGTAATCGGGCATAAGCTTTTCTGCTTTTTTGTACTTCCCTTTTTGCATATATTTTTCATTTTTGAGAATTTTCTTATATTCTTTGTCATTTGTAACAGTTGCTGCAACAAATTTTACATTTAAATTGTCATCAAATTCATAATATTGTGCATATCCTGCCATTGCACAAGTTACAGAGAATAAAAACATTATAAAAAATATAAAAACTTTTTTCATACATAACCTCATACTATCTCTTTAACGACAAAACTATCTGTTTTGTTCAATAATTTATATTATTATATGCTATAGAATTAATTATTGTTTTCTTATCCAATAATCCGGCTTCTTTTGGTCCATTTCCTTGCTTTGCCATTTGTGAAGCCCTTAGCAATATAAAAAACGGATCAACAAATCGGTCCGTATCTTCAAACCTTTTTATTGCAGATTTTATTGACTCAGCTTTATCTCTGATGATATGGATTTGCTCAACATTGTAACCGTATTTTTTTGCAGGAGTCGCAATTTGTTCCACGTAATCATTTAAGCCTGTTGTTGGAATAATAGCATTTTTGCCCTGCGTAATTACAGCAGGTATAATTTTATAATGCAAAATCTTTTGAGACAATTTATGCAAATTATTTAATGCTTTGCCACCTTTTTCGTAAGCAGAAAATAAACTTTTTATGATATCGACATCTGCAAGATAATATTCATCCGACTTATAATTTTGTTTTATAAATTCAGATTTTCCACATGCCGGTATACCCGATACAATAATTATTTTTCTGCCATTGGGGACTTTTTCAAGCTTTTGAAATTCCGTATTTAAAATTCTGCTAATATTATTAATATACTCGTCATCGGTTTCGTTATAAGGTATGGTTTCCAAACAGCGCAAACGATTTTCAATTATTTTCGGAGTATCATATTTTGTCAGAGCAATTTTGTTTTTTATAAAATATGCCAAATCCGAACTGTTTACTTTTTCCGGAGTTTTTTCCAAAAAATTTAACAATTGCTCGTGAGATAGTGAGGTCAGATTAGGACAAAGCTGCGAAAAACTTATTGTATTTGTTAACCCTCTGAAGTTTAAAAAAGACATGACATCTACATTGGAAGATGTTTGTACGATGCCTGACTTTATCGGGCTGACACTTCTACCATTATAATTATATGAAATTGAGTTAACATTGCTTACTTGCACTGAGCACAAACTCCTTCTCGATAACAACATTTTTATTGTACATAATTCATATAAAACTTGTAAATTAAATTTTTGCTAACCTATTCAAAATCTATAACATTTGTTTCATTGATTTTTGTTCTAATATCCGTCAGAAAATTTGAACATTTTATCGTTTGCTCTTTCCCGATAATATTTTCTATTTTTTCAGCGTAATCAAGTGCAATACTCGCCGCCGCTTTGTATTCCTTCAATCCGCTTTGGGTCAAAACAATTTTTTTTACAATTCGGTTCCCCTTCTTATCAATCGGTCGTTCTATATACCCCTTTTTCTCAAGCAAAGCCAAGAGCTTGCTTGTATGAGATGCTCCTTTCAAAATCATTCTGGCTAAATCACGTTGGCAAATATCCGGAAAACAGTATACCGTATCAAGAATTATGTATTCGTCAAAACTCATCAAGCCATGCTCCTCAAAATTTTTCTCACAAGCCGCACGACAAATTCTTGAAGTTTGTTCCATGTTATAAAATAAACTGTGTATACAATGCTTTAGCATAAAGACATTGTACCACGAATCAAATTTTATTCATTACGGTCAATTGTTCTTTTCTCTGTTTTTTATTACAATGAAAATCATGCAAGAATACAAAATGCCGATACGAGAACAAAACTCTAACAAAGGAACTTTTGGCAAAGTTCTGAATTTTGCAGGCTCAAAAAACTATATCGGAGCTGCTTACCTATCCACAATTGCTACATTAAAAACAGGTGCAGGCTTTATAGCACTGGCAAGCGAAAAAGACATTATACATTCGGTATCAACACTACTTCCTGAAGCAGTTTATCTTTCTCAAAAAGAAGGATTTGAGCAAATAAATAATTTTTCGGTTATTTTAATTGGCTGTGGACTTGGAAAAAGCCCGCGGAGCAAGAAACTTTTTCAAAATGTTATAAAACGCGTAAACACTCCACTTGTAATTGATGCAGACGGGTTAAATATACTTGCAGAGCTTGGTAAAACAAAAAATTCCCTCAACGAGAGGAAATGCGCAACAATTATAACCCCTCATCCTCTGGAAGCAGCACGCCTCTTAAGTGTACCACTTGACGAAATTTTGAATAATTTGGAAGCATCTGCCAAGCAACTATGCGAAAAATATAATTGCATTACTGTTCTCAAAACGCATAGAACAATTATTACCAACGGAAAAGAAACCTTCATAAATCAGCACGGCAACTCCGCTCTTGCAAAAGCCGGCTCAGGAGACGTACTTGCTGGAATTATATCTGGTTTACTTGCTCAAAAAATGAACCCGATAGAAGCAGCAAAACTAGGAGTTTATCTGCATTCTCGTGCAGGAGAAATTGCTTCCGAAGAATTAACGGAATACTCAGTTCTTGCTTCTGATTTACCAAACTATTTACCTAAAGCCATAAAAGAAATTTTATGAAGTAAATCTTACTCTTCCTGTTTGATTAATAACAATAGGTTCATTCAAATGTTTGATATATTCACATGCCAGAAAATCCTTATTAAACGGATAATTCACACATTCATCTTTTTCTGCAAGCGCATCCAATTCCACACCTTCAAACATCATAAAAGAATCTTCTGCAACTTTATAGAATTTATCTTCTCTCGGATTTTCCACATCAATTTTATGCTCAACACCTTCTTGGTCTACAAAATTCATTTCAACAAGCTTACCTGCTTTCGGGTCAACGGTATAATTCAATCCTGACACAGCAAGCAAACCGGGTTTGTTTCCTTGAGTTTTGTACGATTTTTCAATTGCGTGCTTAAACATATCTACAATTTTCTTTTCCGAAACATCTGCCACAGAAACCCTATCCTCAAAAGGAGCTATATCCTTAATGTCACGAGAATCAATTACCCCTGGTTTGAAATAACTTCTTGTTCCGCAATTGTTCCAAATTGCAATATCCGTTCCTAATTCATATCTCATAGCATCACACATAAAGTTAGCGTGCGCATTTTCTTCAATCAAAGTTGTCGGAGGAGGAACAACCTCTTTTACATATCCGACTTCTTCCGGTGTTCCGATGATATTGTTGATAATGTACTGATTAATCATATTTTTATCAAACAAACTTGTTTTACCCAAATTATTTTGAGCCTTCGTGATAACACCGTCTTTATCAAATGTCAAATTCAATTCGCCAAAATAATTACCGTCTTTTCCTGCTTCCGTAAGAATTACAGGCTCTCCGGATTGAGAATACAAAAGATTTTCGCCTTCGTTAATATCTTTTACGAGTTCATGCGTATGTCCGCCAATTATTACATCAATGCCGTCGGTATTTTGTGCCACAATCTTATCCGTATCTAAACCCATGTGAGACAACAAGAAAATCTTGTTCACACCCTCTTTTTTTAATTTATCAATTTCTTCTTGAATATCCTCAATCGAATCTTCCAGCTCTTCTACAAAGCAATCATTATGATACGCAGGATGTGTTACGCGTTCAAATAAATCAATCGGAGTAGCTCCCACAATTCCGATTTTTTCTCCCTTAACTTCAATAATTGCAGAGTGTTTTAACGATTTATTTAATTCTGTATGTTCATCTTCATCATTCAAATTCTGCAACAAATTTATTGCAAAATAATTGCCATTAAATCTGCTTATTGTATCAACAAAATCTTTTTGTTTTGTATCAAGTTCATGGTTGCCTAACGCAGAACCAGCTATTTTTGCCAGATTCATAAACTTTACAACTGCATTATTTACAGCTTTATTTTTCTCATCTCCAATACCGTTATCACCGCCTGAAAACCTTATATCACCCTTTAATCCTGACAGTATTCTAACCATGTTATTTGTCTGACCGTGTAAGTCGTTTATATATCCTACTGACAACTCAAAAGTGTCAGCTTTTGGCGATTTTTCCAACTTGGAAGGATTAGAACTTTCTGATTTTCTAAATGTAAATGTATATGGGCTGATATTTGATAATGCTACTTTTATATTCATGTTTTCCTGCTTTTTAGATACAAAAACTGCTAAAAATAATTTTTGCTAATCATCATCTATTTCTTCTTCAAATTTTATACGTCCCGTTTGATTGATAACAAGAGGTTCATCCAATTCTTTTATATACTCACAAGTAAGTACATCTTTGTCATAAGGATATTTCTTTATGCATTCATCTTCCGGCGCAAGAATTTGATAATCAGCACCTGCTGACATTAAAAACTCATCCGTAACTACTTTATATTTTTTGTTCGGATTCGGATTTTCTACATCAATACTGTGTTCAACTCCGTTTTTATCAATAAAGTTCATTGCCACCAATTCTTTATCTTCCGGATCAACCGTATAATTTAAGCCTGACACTGCAAAAAGCCCCGGTTTGTATGCAGAAGAAGAGAATGTATCCTCAATAGCTTTTTTGAAAGCATCTACAATTGTCTTTTCCGAAACTTCTGCTGTTACTACATAATCCAAAAACGGAGCCATATCTTTTACATCACGAGAATCAACAACACCTTCGTGAAAGAAATTTCTAACACCGCTTAAGTGCCACAACGCAATATCGGAATCCGTTTTTGCACGCATTGCATCACAAACAAAGTTTGCATGCGGGTTCTCTTCTATGAGGTTTTGTGGAGGTGGCGGAGCCTGTTTTACATAGCCGACTTTTTCCGGAACACCTAAAATATTATCAAATACATATTGATTGATTAAATTTTTGTAAAATAATCTTGTATCACCAAGATTATTTTGAGCTTTTGTTATAACTCCGTTTTCATCAAAAGTTAGATTTAACAGCCCAAAATAATTACCGTCTCGGCCTGCTTCTGTAATTATTACAGGCTCTCCGGATAGAGAATAAAAAAGATTTTCACCTTCGTTAATATCTTGGATTAATTCATGCGTATGCCCACCGATGATTACATCTAGCCCGTTAGTCTTTTGAGCAACTATTTTATCACGTTTGTTACCCATGTGCGAAAGCAAAAATATTTTATTAATACCGCGTTCTTTTAAATCATCTGCCTGTTGCTGAATAAGCTCAATAGTATCATCCAGTCCATCTATTGAACAGTCCGTATAATAATTAGGGTGAGTCAAGCGTGCAAACATATCTGCCGGTGATGCACCTATCAGACCTATTTTTTCACCATTAACCTCTACAATTGAAGATTTTTTCAAATATTTATCCAGTTCTGCACGTCCGAGTTTTTCGATATCTTCCGGCGCTTGTTTTTCTAAATCTTCTTTTTTAAAATTCACAGCCAAAACATCACCATCAAAAGCATTTATGGAATCAATGCAATCCTTTTGAGTCGTATCCAACTCGTGATTACCGAGAGCAGTTCCTTTTATACCTGCAAGGTTAAGAAATTTTGTGGTAGCTTTGTGAATAGTATTATTTTTTTCATCACCTATATCATTATCACCGGCAGAAAGTTTTAAATCACCTTTTAATCCGGATAATATACGCATCATGTTGTTAGTTTGACCGTGAATATCATTTACATATCCAACAGAAATTTGAAAAGAGTCTTTTTGTGGAGTTCGCTCTAATGCAGAATTTGACGTTTGATTTTCATATACATTACCTTTGAAGCGGACATTTTGTGTATTGAAGTTTATCGGTTGGATATTAAAATTCATATATAAAACCCTTTTCTAACACTGATATAAAAACCTGTAAAAAAAATATTTGCGCTAAAAAAATTGAAAATTTACAATAATTTACATTGACAAACAGGTGAGGGCTTTTCTTATAACTTCTTCCGAATTAGAACTATCCTGAATTGTAGGCATAATTTTTGTCAACGCGGATTCAATTTCTTCTTCTTCATAACCAAGTGACATAAGAATCGCTTGCGTATCATCAATCGCTTGTGTTTGAGGAAGTTTTGCCGAATTTTTCGGAAGTTCGGTTCTCATCAATTTGTCTTTTAGCTCCAATATAATTTTTTGTGCAAGCTTTGGACCAACACCTTTTGCTCTGGTCAGTTCCTTAAAATCACCATCAATAACCAAAGAAATTATGTCACAGGCATCAAATTCGTTAAGCAGGGCTATTGCCATTTTTGCCCCAACTCCTGAAACAGATAAAAGTATTTGAAAAATATCGCGAGACTCTTTGTTAGAAAATCCATATAAAGACATTGCATCTTCACGGTGAGTCATCAGAACGTATATTTTTTTGATAACATCCTTATCGACAGATATCTGCGCAAAGTCTTTCTCAGTAATTTCTAATAAATATCCGATGCCGGCAACTTCAATTGTTACAAAGTTTCCTTTGGAATTTTTTCTTTTGTCAGCAACAATTCCGTTAAAATAGTCATACATATCCCACAGCCCTTCTGTTTACTTATTTTATTATACAATAATAATAGAGACAAACAAAAGACTTTACAAAAAAATATGTTTTGTGTAAGATTGTCTTGTTACCAATTGAATAACTTTGGAGGAGTGCCAGAGCGGTTGATTGGAGCGGTCTTGAAAACCGTCGTACGTGCGAGCGTACCGTGGGTTCGAATCCCACCTCCTCCTCCATTTTAAAAGAGCCTGAAAAGGCTCTTTTTTAGTGTGTTTCTGCTATGTTATTGATTGATGAAAATTGCTTAATTTTGCCATTTAGGGGGCTGTTTGGGGGCTGCAAAAGAAAAATGTTGATTTTACTGGGTTTTATAAAATCCTGCTTTTTGTCATGTGCATAAATATTTTGATGTAAAAATTCAATAAATATGCGTTATTATTAATGAATTTTTAAAATTGACAAGTTTAAACCCCTCTGATAGATAGCAAAACGATGAATTTGGGAGCGTGTTTTTTCAAAAAGATTTATTATCTCTTTGTGAACTAAAAAGGAGATGAAAATGGAAGAACACAAAAATTTGAAAGAAGGTAGATTAATAACCCTAAAAAGCAAAAAATCGATGATTGATTTACTGCACCATTCCTGCTTAAAAGGTTCAAATTGCCTGTGTTTGTTAAACTCGCTAACAAAAGAAGATTTAGTACAAAAATTGTTATTAAAACTTTTATGTGTAAACCTTGATAATAACCTTACAATAGAGGATTACAAACATCTTGTAATAGCAATGCATGATATGTGTAAATGGGGATTGTATATAGATAAGTTTCAAACAATAGCAAAAACAAATAATAAAATAAAAAAACTAAACCCTGATTATGTATTTATTGAATCAGAACAAGATATTCTTTCAGATAGGCATTGGAAAACTATGGCTGAAAAACGACAGGTTATTATTGTACTGACCTCTTATAATGATGAAATTTTTAATGACGATGGCAAGCATAAACTAGAGAAACCGTCTAAGAAACCTGAAGCAAAAATAATAATTGATTTTATTGACAAGAATGTAAAAATTGACATTATCTTGCCTAAAAATAAAGCCTCAAATAAAAATAATAGTGCTGAAATACAAGGAATAAAAAAGGCAAAAAGTTATCGGATGCTAAACAAAGATTTTAATATAACAAGTGATTTCAAAGCTATAATTATTGACAATCAAAGCTATAATTATTGACAATCAAACCTATGATATTCCTGATTATTTTAATGCTGATATGGTTAAGAACGAAGATGAAAAAACATGGCAAATGATATTTTATCAGATGTTTTCAGATGATATAAATGCAGAATTGAGTAAACGAGGCAAAGAATGTATTTAACGGAAGAAGAATTTAAAATATTGAAAGGTTTAACATTAGGGCTTAGTTTTACCGAAATAAGCCGAAAATTAAATAAACCATTAAGAACATGTGACCCGAGAATTGACTCACTTTATCAAAAGTATGGAGTTGCTAATAGGATAGAATTAATTAAAAAAGCTGACCTGAAAAAAGTTACAGTAGCAAAAATAGAAGGAATACCTTATTGGAAATATGAAAATACACAGCTTGTACAAAGTATTCCTATCTGTAAAAAAAAGCAGTAGAAAATATTATAAGTTTACTTTCGCAGGTTGAAGATGATAAAAGAGAATTTAAAATTATTTATTCTGCTAATAAGCTGAATAAATTTTTACTCCTTGACAATGGAGTCGAAAAGATTTATTTGTACAGGCAAAAAATTAATCAGTAAATATTTTTAGTTCAATAATTTTATTGTCCTTTACATAAAAACGGATATTGCCGTAAACAAAGCCCAAGTAATTCCAAAATAATCTTTCTTCTGGTTGTATTACACAAATCTTGCTCAAATTATAATTTCGTATGTATAATTCTTCCTGATTGTTTATTTTTAAATTACCAACTTCAAGAGGGTAAGTAACTGTATTAACAAAATAATCTCTATCATTTTGTTTTATTGCATACTTTATTTTTTTTAGAAATGTAATAGCAGTATTAAAATCCTCTCTTGTAAACAAATCTGAACCACAAGCACAGCCTAATCGTTTTAAATCAGGATTTTGTTCCAATTCTTCAAAGGTTGGACACAATAATATTTCTTCTTGATTGTAATTTGGAATAGCATTAACTATTTTTTGAGTAGCTATAACAATAATAATAAATCCAATAACTGTTATTATTTTTTTATTCATATTTATCCTCTAAATTTTTGGAAAAGTAACATTTTTAAGTTTCTCTGATGTACTTTCACGATTTTTTTGAAATTTAACAGCTTGTTTTTCACTAGGAAACAACAAATCACTCGGTTTGTAATGTCTGTTATCTATCCCAAAAGTCATTAATTTTTGGGCATTTTCATAACTTACTCCATAGTCAAGCCTTAATTTATATACCACTTTGAATAAATCACAAAGGTCAGTAGAAGAGTAAATAATTTCTTCATAACTTCTTTTCTTTGTTTTATAAACATCTTCTCTTTGAGCTGTTGCAATTATATTTTCAAGTTGAGAACTTTCAGGATAAGGGTCATAAACAACATCTTTATATGTCGCAATTCCCCGCCCTATAATTTCAATTTTTTTACCATTTATAACTAAATAATCATCGCCATTTTTATCTTCTTGCAAAGATATATTTTCGCCTTTAGGAGTAGTTACAGCAACCTGTTTTACAATAATTGATTTGTTAGCCTGCCTAATTCGTTCTTTCTCTTGTTCTTGCTTTTTATGCTCTTCAAAAGACTGTTCAAATGCAGAAAGAACCTCTAATTGCTTTTTCATAGTATAAATGTAATTTTTTGCCATCATAGATGTCATAACTTCATAATGACATAAATCACCGTAACAGGCTTCTGTTTCAACAAAACCATTAGGCATGCTTTTTATTCGATATGTACCAACGACCTCGCCTTTGGAATAAAAAGTAGTTGTATTGCCTAGTGTTTTATATGTAACATTTTCAGATGCAAATACTATGTTTTGCATAAATAAAATTATTAGCATTATTGAAAAGAATATTTTTAAGGATTTAATAATAGACCTCCTGCACATTCAAGTATATCAATCAAACCTTTTTGCACCGATTGAGAAAATTTAGACGGAACCTTATCTATAGGAACACCTAATTCCTCTGCTCTTAGAAAATTTTTGTATAACTTCATTGTTTCCTTTACATATTTTTCAATCTTCTTTTCATCTTGAGTACTATTCGGGATTAACGCAATTTCTCTTAATTTAATACTTCCATGTGGAATATCTGGGAAATATCCAGATATACTTACCAAATTTCGCATATTTGAAGGTTCTTCAAAATAAGGATTATCTGTATTTGAATAATCTCTTACTGCTATCGCTGCAACACAGATACTGTGTTCTGAATCATACAATAATGGTGTTTTTAATTTTTTATAGGCGGTGCTGTTGAAAATTCCACCGTATAAATTACAGGAGATAAAATTTTTATCTGCTGTTTTAGGAATAATTACTTTAGGGAATACATCATTTGTTATTGCTTGTCCATAACCAATGCCTATAAATTCTGTATCAAAAGTTTTTACTTGAATACCTTTGCCTATGTTTTCAGCCCAACTGTCATAAAAAGCCTGAATTGTAGCACTTGAAGAATATCGTTTTGGAGTTGATTTTTGTTTTGGAAAATTAGAAGACACAGAAGAATTTAAGTCAACGGCGAATGCATGAGGTGTAAATAGAGCCAAAACTGCAATTACTAATATTTTTAAACCTGTTTTCATTAAACCTCCTTTTAGTAAATTCTTCTTTAAATGCCAACTTTTTTATAAAAGCAGAACTGTCACACTCTATTATTCATAATTTAAAACTCTTTGTCAAGACATAAAGAGTTTTTTGTTTCGTTACATTAAAAGCCTTAATCACTTATTATATATGGAAAGAGGGCTAAAATGGACAACAATACTGATATTAAGAAACTTTTGGGCAGAAGAATTAAAGAACTCCGCCAAAGAAAAGGATTAACACAGGAACAACTTGCCGATATGATTGATGTTGGAGAAAGAAACCTTAGCAAGATTGAATGCGGAAATAATTTTGTAACAGCTGAAACTCTTTCAAAAATTATAACTGCCCTTGAAGTCGAACCAACTGAACTTTTTAACTTCAAACATCTTGATGAAAAAGAGGAATTAAAAAAAGAATTAATAGAAGCTATCAGAACTGAGCAAGTTGATATTAAGTTGATGTATCAGTTTTATAAAAGTATAAAAT
>CAZCZF010000022.1:0-9014 GCA_964503025.1 uncultured Vampirovibrio sp.
ATATAATTATATTAAAAGAGAGAAAGGAGGCAATATGAGTTATATTCATTTTAATGTTACAGAAGAGCTAAAAGAAGCTTTTCAAATTAAAACAATTAAAGAAAAAACTAATATGACAGATGTATTAGTAGAATTCATTAAAAATTATGTAAAGGAAGATTAGAGAGATGAAATTGCCAGAAATAATGGAAGAAGTTGTAAATTGTATAAAGGTGCAATGTGACAATGAACTTGAAGTTTATCCGATTTATAATATGTTTTTAGCTCGTTTTGCTAGTGCTATTGCCAGCAAAAATATTCTTACAGATAGCTCTCGACATTCCGAAGAGAAGCCTTTAGCATATTACAGTTTGAATTTTTTACCATCTGGGGGTAATAAAGACAAACCATTTACCATTATTAAAAATATGTTTAGGTGGTTAGATATTGAGTATGATAATAAGAATGAGGAAATGAAAGAGAGATTTATTAACAGAAGCATAAAAAAATTACCTGAAAACAAAAAAGATGATATTACTGCAATTGAAAAAATTAAAAACAATGCGGAAAATCTATCTAAACTAAAAACACGCATTAATGGTGCTACTTCTCAAAAGATTTATCAAATATGTGATTTGATAACAAGGTCAGAATTTGGCAGTTTGTTTTTCTTTGATACAGAATTTGTTAATAAATTTGAAAAGTTAAACAAAAACGGAAATTATGATGACACTTTGGCATCGATTTATAACTTATATGAGGGTGTTCCAGATTTTACCGACACAGCTTTAACAGATAGAAGTGCGATAGAAAAAATAAGCTGTTCGGTTTGTTTTGCGAGTGACTTTAGTAAAATGTTAAGGACAAAAAAGTTAAGAGAAGGCTTTAACGAGTATTTGGCTGGGGGTTTTGCCAGACGTACATTTATTTATACCAGTAAGGAAACAAATGGTCTTAAAGTCGAAGTCAACTATCCAGAATTGGAAGAAAAGATGATTGAGAAAAACAAAATGCCAGCTTTATCAGAAAGATTGCACACTCTTTATGATATGGTTCAACCAAATCGTATTTATAAATTTAGTTTTGAGGCTGATAAACTCATTAATGAATATCACCAAGAAACAAAAAAATATGTAAGGGAGCATTTTTCTTACGCTGATGTATTACCAATAGAAGATGAGATTATAAAAATTGATTTAGAAGGAAGCGCTTGGAAGATAATAAAGACCGCGTTTTTATTCCACTTTATGATTGAACCATCAAAATTAGAGGTGTCAGCAAATACTGTTCAAATAGCAATAGATTATTACAAGACATTTCAAAAGTTCTTACCAATATTGCTTAACAAACAAACACTTGGTGAGACTCAAAAATTCAAAATATTTGTTTATAAACATTTGGATGAGAAACTTAAACTTAATTCTGATGAAATTAAAAGATTGTTTTCTGCTGACCCTGCAAAATGGAAAGCATTTAAACGAGATTTATTGCCAGATATTTTAGAAGAATTGGAAAATGAAGGCATTTATAACGTAACAACAAAAGACGGTCGATTAGAATACATCAAATTTTATAGGAAGGAAAAATAATGGCAGATGTAACTTTAGAACAAGTTGTAGCAATTGCTGGTAATTATAACTATAAAAGCGGTAGCAATTATCTTTTTAGATGTCCTATATGCTTTAGTGAAGGTCATGATGCAAAAGGCGACAATTTGATTTATAACTTTGATAAAAAGGTTGTTAAGTGTTTTGCTAATGAAGGTCATAGTTTAGATGTATTGACATTAATAAATGAACAATGTCCATCAAAACGTAATTATATTGAGCAAGAACAACCAAAAGTTGTACCAGTATGGGAACAAAGACAGGAAAAATACGTTGAGTACATGACTTTAGCACAAGATAAACTTTTGAATAATAAAGAACTTTTAATGTATTTATACAAAAAAAGAGGTCTTAAAAAGTTGATATTAGACTTATGCGGCATAGGTTTTGACGATACTGAAAATTATTTTACAATACCTATTTTTAGTTTAGCTCATGATTGTATAACAGATTTTGAGTTAAGAACAAAGTCAGAAGAAAAGAAAATCAGACGCATAGGTGGTGGATGTTCAACTATAGCAAAAATCTGGGGTGTAGATAAAGCAAAAGAACTTTATATTGTAGAAGGTTTTATTGACGGAATCACATTGGCACAATGGCTATTAGAAAGCAAAAAAGATAGTTTTACAATTTACAGTTGCAGTAATGGCGTTGGCAGTTTGTTTAATTGTTTAAAAGAAATTGATTTTAGTAACTTTGGAACAGTTAAACTTATATTAGACAATGATGATGCTGGTAATTTAGCAACAAAACAAATTATAGACAAATATAAATTTATAACAGATTGCAGACAATTTTTGGTCGATAGTGGCTGTAAAGATATTAACGAGTATTATTTAAGAAAGGTGGTTAAAAATGTTTAATACAATAACAGTAGAGATAGATTTAGAAGATTATGAAGATGATGTTTTTGAATATGCAAAGAAGAAGGGTTATGTAAAAGAAGAAGATACACCTGACAAAACTGAATTAGAAAATCTTATTAAAGACATAGAAAAAGAACTTTATATTTACACAACAAAAAGTATGACATTAGAAGATGTATTAAGAAGATTGAAGGAGCTAATATAATGAGATTTGAAGTACAACAAGCAGATTTAATAAAAGCTTTAACAGCATTATCAAGAATCATTGTTAAAGTTCAAAGAGACAGCATTTTACAAAATGTTTTAATCAAAAAAATAGATGACAACAAAATTAGATTAATAGCAAGTAATATGATTACATCTTTAAGATTTGACGTTGAGGCACAAAATGTTGATATGGAAAAAGATGTTTTATATAACTTAAATTTATTAACAGCTATTATTAATAAAACAAAAGACTTAATAACGTTTAATGACAATTACATTAAAACAAAAAACAGTAGGTATAAAATATCTTTCGTTAATGCTAAAAAGTTCCCTGATATTCAATTTAAACATAAAGAAGGAACAGAGATTGAATGTGAAAATCTTAAAACAGCTATTAACAAAACAGCTTATGCAGCCTCAGATGTAATAGGTGTATTAAGTGGAATTTACTTTAATGGCACAGAGGTTGTAGCTATTGACGGAAAACGTTTAGCTCTTAGCAAAATAAATAGTGAATTAGACCACTTTATATTGTCCAAGAGTGCAAGTTATGAATTAGTTAAATTATTTAATAAAGATACACTAAAAGTATCAATAGAAAATCAAACGGTGTACTTCTACAATGATTTAATTACATTCAAAACAAATCTAATTGCTGGTCGATATCCAGATTATAAAGGACTATTGCCAAAAGATTTAAAACACACTATTAAATTTAACAAAAATGATTTATTAAATGCTATAGACATTTTAACACCAGTAATGGACGCAAAAATGATGTTATGTGCTTTAAATGTAACAAAAGATGTTATGACAATAAATGCTATTAACAAAGGAGAAGTAGGAACAACTCAAATTAATGTAGAAAGTGATTTAGAAAATGTTTGTACTTTAAAATTCAATGCTCAATATTTAATAGAATTGTTGAAAAACTTTAAAAATGAAGTAGAAATGAAAGTAAATGATAGTTATGCTACAGTTTTTGAAGATAAAGAAAACTATGGTATGGTTATGCAAATCACATAATTACATGATTTTTGGGTGTTTACAAATCAATTTATTTAGTATATAATAGTCTTGTGATTGACATAACTTAAGAAAGGAGTTAAAAATGTCAAAAATCAAAAAACCAGAAGAGTTGCCAGTAAGAACAACAGTAGTAGGAGGCTTATATGGGCAACCAGGCGTAGGCAAAACTTCCATAGCATTAAGCTTTCCAAAACCCCTTTTGCTTGATACAGACAATGGTTTGTATAGGGTTCAAGCAGAATTTAGATGTGATTCAGTTCCAGTAGAGAGTTATCAAGACATTTTAGATGTTTTAAAGGAAGATTTATCTGACTATGAAACAATTGTAGTTGATACTCTTGGTAAGTTGGTTGATTTTATTGCTATGGCAGTAACAAAAGAAAATCCTAACTTATTACAAAAAGACGGAACAATTTCAATTAAAGCTTGGGGTATTATTAAAAACTATTTTAAAGCTTTTATTACAGATGTACAAGCTTTAAAGAAAAATTTAATCTTTGTATCACATGAAAAAGAAAGCTCAGAAAATGATGTTCGAATCATTAGACCAGATGTTTCAGGTTCAGCAGGTAAAGACATTATAAAAGAGTTGGATTTCTTGGGATACATGGAGATGGTTGGTAAAAAACGTTCAATTAACTTTAGTCCTTCATCTAAGTTTTATGCTAAAAACAGTTTAGGAATAAAAGATTATGTTGAAGTACCAACTTTATCTAATGGTAATAAAAACAGCTTTATGACTGATTTTATTCTAAAACCTACAATAGAAAGACGTAAAAATGAGTTTAAAATGGTTGCAGAGTATGAAAAAGTTATGAAACAAGCAGAAGCAATCATAGCTCAAGGTATTAACGACGAAAATCTTGCAAAATTAAGAGAGTTACCAAAAATTGGTGATAGTCACATGCAAATTAAAGCAAGAATCGATAAAGCTATTGAGGGTCAAAAAAATGCTTAAAGGTTATCTAACAGCAAGCTTATTGAATACTTTTGTAAGTCAATATGATATTATGCCAATGTTGAGAAGAGATGAAACAGAAACAAATCAAGCCATGTTAAATGGTATAGAATTTGAAAAAAATGCAATAGAAGGTAAAATACCAGAACTTATAGAAGTAGTTAATGGCAGTTTATATCAAGAACCTTTATACAAAGTAATGGGTGATTATGTTTTATTTGGTTTTGCTGACTTAATCAAACAATTTATGATATATGATTTCAAATTTGTTAAAAACTATGAACAAGGAAAATACAGAAATGCTGTACAACATTTACAATATATGTATTGTGCAGACATAGACAATTTTTGCTACATTATTGGAACAAAAGACGGAAACATATATTATGAAGACTATATGAGAAATGATGAAGAACTAGAAAAAATAGTTAACCAATTTGATAGGTGGCTTGATTTAACAAATAATCGAGAGATATATAGTAAAAATTACAGTTTAGAAAGATTAAAGGAGAAGTACGATGTTAATTTCATTTGATGACATTAAAAAAGCAGAAGAAAGTCAAAAAAGTTATGATGAAGGTGTTTATACTGTTAAAATCAAACAAATAGAAGACAAAGTTGGTCAAAACAGTGGAAATGAATACAAAAGAGTAACTTTTGAAACAATAGGTGAAAATGTATTTGAAGTAAAAAACAATTATTTCTTTACTGAAAAATCTTTATCAATTTTCTTAAACCTATTAAGTGCTATTGGTTTATATGATAAAGAAAATCCTACAGACTTAAGATTTGAAAACGAAGACCTATTAGGTCATGTTTTACAACTTGAATTAGTATTAGGTGAACCAAACGACAAAGGTAAAAGATACTTAGAAGTTAAACCTTGGACATGCGAACTAATCTCAGATTTAACATCTGAAATACCATTTTAAAATTAATAACTAAAGCTATTCTTCAGGAGGAAATCTCCTCCTTTTTTTTTAAGGATAATTAAATGTTAGCATTGGAAGCAAATGTAATAAATAAATATAAACTTATACATGCTTATTTCAAAAGAGAAGGGATAGATTTTAGTGAATCTGATAGGTATTTTGAAATGAAAATGGTAGACTTAAAAGAATTGATTTGTAGTAAATATGACATAAAAGGGAATTTAGATTGGAAAAGTATGTTAAATGCAAAAAAAATAACAGATTTGCCTACTGAATATGAAGAACAAAGACGATTAGTTGCTTGGTTAAGAGAGAAAAAAATTCCTTGCCAATCAAGTGGTAATGGTTTCGCTTTGGATACTGGAAACAATATGTACTATATGGCAAAATTGAAAGCCACAGGTTTATCAGTAGGCTATCCGGATTTGGACGTCTTTATTGGTAATGGTATTAGTTTGCATGTTGAGATGAAACGCCAAAAAGGCGGTGTTGTAAATGAAGCACAAGAAAAATGGGTTAATTGGTTTAATAAAAATGGTTATAAAGCCAAAGTCTGTTACGGTGCCGAAGACGCTAAAAAATGGATTTTAGAAGAAATAAAAAATCTTTGATTAAAGGGGGTTGCAAAATCAAAAAGTTGGTATATAATAGATATGAAAGGAACAAAATATGGCAAGAGGTGGTTATAGAAAAAATGCAGGTAGGAAAAAATTACCAGCTGAATTAAGAGGAAAAACAAGACGGTTTTATTTGAACGAAGAACAACATCAAAAAGTAAAGGAGTTTGTAAGATGTCTCAAAGAGAAACAATGTTAGAAGGATATGCCCTTTGTTTAGTGAAGATTAATCACATTGAAAAAGTTGTTAGTACTTATATTGAAGTACCAGCTGTTTATATTTCAGATTGGCAAGTAGATGGTGGTTTTTTACATGATGAGGGACAATTTGATTATGATTTAAACAACGACGCTCGTATTATGTACCCTAACGAATATGAACTCATTGGTCCTTGTGGACGCAAAAGAGATGGAAAGTGTCAAATTGACAAATTAATTAGAGTTTTTGAAGCTGATTTAGAGGAGAGATTTTAATGCTTGAATTAACATTAGAGAGTGAATTTGAAATTTATAAACAAATACATAAAACAACTATTTTGCAAGCCAAAATTACTACACATTTTAAAGATTTGCAAAATACTGGTATCAAGATTCCAGAATTTATGACTATTCCAGCTGAAAAATTGGCAGAAAAAGAGGTTGTAAATCTTATTTGTAATAGTCCTAAATTGTTTAATACACTTTATGAAAACGCATGGAGAGAATATGCCGAATACTTACCATAAATTTTATTTTAATAATTTGCAAATGGAATGTTACAACCGCAATATGGATTGTCGCAATTGCTTTTATGCACAATATAATAAGGGACATAAGTGCTTTGTTAAAAAATCCATTATGACAGCGATTTTAAACGGTAAAAGACCGCAAGATTTTATTGAGAAAGGTATTTTGGATGAAAGGAACGAGATTTAAAGCTGGTACAGTATTAGAGGCATATTTTGATTTAAAACAAAAACTAGCACTAACTGATGAAGAAGTAAAATTTTTTAAAAAACAAGAGAAGGTAAAAAATGGACAAAAAAGAATTTGAACAACTTGTAAGAAGTACAGACGCAAATAAATGCACTTGTTTTAATTGGAGCTATACCAAAAAGAGTAGTTGTATGCGTGAATACATTTCTCTTTTCGGACCCATCACACCTTGCGTAATGTTAAAAGGCGAAAAATGCCCTTATTACAGGAAGGAGAAATAATGAGCAAAGCTTTTAGTATAACACTGGCAAATGGAGTACAGTTTTATTTTTGCAAAACTTTTAGTAAAAAGAAAAGCTATGATTTTTTGGTTTCAACCGAAAATGATAATGTTTACTACAAAGTAGGCAATATAACTGATATTGATAGACTTAAAGAGGTATTATATGAGCAAATTAAAGCAAACAAAAAAACCAACAAAATTTAATACTAACAATATACTTGGATGGTCTGAATCTGATTTTAACGACGTAATTTGCGAGATGGTAAATATACGCAAAGGACATAATCTACCAGTACCGCCTGTATTGGAAAAAACTTATTGTTCAGTTAGTTATGAATGGCTTATGAGACGTTATAATATTGAACCTTATAAAACTAAAGAACAACGAATAAAAGAATTAATTAAAAAGGCTTGTTGCTCTGGCGATTTAACTATTGAAGAGCTGAAAAAATCTAAAGATGGTTTTATTGAAGAAAAAGAACAGTTAGCGAGAGATGTTTTAAAAATATTAGAGGATAATTAAAATGGAAAATAATGTTGATGCAA
Source organism: uncultured Vampirovibrio sp. (assembly GCA_964503025.1). GTDB lineage: Bacteria > Cyanobacteriota > Vampirovibrionia > Gastranaerophilales > Gastranaerophilaceae > CAG-196. The sequence goes on from CAZCZF010000022.1 coordinate 7,940, forward strand.
AATTGGAATATCTCTATTTTATAGACACAAAAACACACTATGATAAAAGAGATAAATTTAACAATTATCTAAAAGAAAATATTTTAGTAAGAGTGCCTATTGTTAAAGAAACAAGACAATCTTATTATGTACCAAAAGGAAATTTTTACAATTCTGCGGAAGAATTTGAGAAAAAATATCAAACTGATTTTTCAAATTGCTATTTGGTAAATAAAAAAACAATGATGGCTAAAATTTCAGATTATGGAATAACTCATCAAATGTATTACCAACATCCATTTTTAGCCAAAGAAAGTTATTTTGTAAGTGCAAATTCTTATAAAATAGCGGAAGAATTAAAAAAATGCAAAAACCCATCTTTACTAAGGCAAATTGCTCATAATCTTGAAATGGAAGGTTTAAAAGAGTTGACATACGATTTTGAAAATAAAAGAGAAGAAGAATAATGGAAATCAATGTAAGTGATATAATTGCAAGTTTATCAGAAGCCTTTGATTTAGGCAATAAAGCAATAGATTTCACAAATAAAATTTTGAGTTTAAAGAAAACAACAAACAAAGATAAAGATGAGGATGAAGCAGTAATTAAATCAAGCGGATACTCTGCTCAAATTGGCTCAAGCGGGACTTTGCTGTTTTTCTGTTATTGAATACCAGTCCAGAGTAAAAGCAAAAAAAGGCTCTTGCTGATTATGAAAAAGATGAAAAAGGAAATTGGCAAGTATCTTTTGTAAAGACTGAATTTGTCGATGGTGAAAAAATTAAAGAAGATACTAATTATAAGAGGTGGAAACCCGAGCTCTATCATAATTACATATAAGGAGGAATAAAATGAAATACGGAAAAATTATAAAAGGAAATTTAATAATCAAAGAAGATAATAAAAACGATTATTCACAAATAGAAAAGATAACGGGTAACTTATCTATCTACTCCAACGCTAAGTTAGATAGTTTACAGACTATCGGCGGTTACTTATATACTAACTCAGACGCTAAGTTGGAAGCTAATAACCTGCAAGCTATCGGCGGTTACTTATATATTAACTCCAACGCTGAGTTGGATAGTTTACAGAC
>CAZCZF010000022.1:9114-25460 GCA_964503025.1 uncultured Vampirovibrio sp.
TATATTAACTCCAACGCTGAGTTGGATAGTTTACAGACTGTCGGCGGTAACTTGGGTATCTACTCCAACGCTAAGTTAGATAGTTTACAGACTGTCGGCGGTTACTTATATACTAACTCAGACGCTAAGTTGGAAGCAAGCAAAAATATATGGTACAATGCGCCAACTGCAAAAGGAATCGCATTAAGGTTCAATTTTAATTGTTTCTTAAAGCTTGGTTTTCTTTTTGCAGACGGTATTTTAGCTAAGATTTTAAACAGGCGCAAAAACGTTTATAAAATCCAAATTGTAGGCAAGCAAGATATCAGTTATTGTGTAGAGGTTGACGGTGTATTTTCTCATGGCGCAACTATAAAAGAAGCAAAAGAAAGTTTGATTTATAAAATTTCCAACCGTGATACTTCAAGATATCAAGATTATACACTTGAAACCATTGTTACATTTGAAGAAGCTGTAAAAATGTACAGATGTATAACCGGTGCTTGTGAATATGGTACAAAACACTTTTGTACAACGAGATTAAAAGATAAAAAAGACAAATACACAGTAAAAGAAGTTATTAAATTGACTAAAGGACAATATGGTAACGAAACATTTAAGGAATTTTTTGAGGAGAATGGCAAATGCCAATGAAATCCGAAAAAAAAAGAGGTAATAATGACAGATAAGCAAATAATAGATGGTGTTGATGTAAGTAAATGCAGTTGGTACAAACAAGGTGCAACAGGAATGATTTGTGCAGATTGGCTTCTTTCAAATGATTGTAGTAAAAATCTTAACTGCTACTACAAGCAACTCAAACGCAAAGAGCAAGAGTGCAAACTTTTAAAATCAGCTTTAAAAAATCAAAATATTGTAGCAATTGTTGAAGAAAATGACCAACTCAAAGCAGAGAATGAGGAGTTGAAAAAGAAAGTTTCTTATTACGAAAAAGACCGAGCAGAAAGCCATAAAACTAATGTTCACAATTTAGTTTTAATAAAAAGATACAAACAAGCCCTTGATAAGTTTGCAAAAACGGTGCTTATGACGAGTTTAAATGCAGATATTGGCGACAAATAAAATTACCACATTGGAAAATACAATAATTGAAAACAAAGGACGGTGAATGATGAATAAATATAACTATGTTTTTTTATTTCAAACGTGAATAATACCAAGAAATTTTTTGTCTTATAAAACCACCTACTTTATCTTGCGTTACTTCTGGAAACGGTGATAAAAACGTTATATCTATCTTACCGTTACTGGAAGTTTTCCAATACTTCCGCCCGAATTCATAATGTGTCATAACTGTTTCGTTGGTTATAGGTATATTGTACTTTTTACACAATTCGGCGCATTTTTTAAAGAATGCTTCACACTGAACGGCTGTTAACGGGTAATTACCAACTGATTTAGGACTTGTATAACCTAACATTCCGCACATAGCAATGCCAATAGAGCCAGTATTGCCACCTCCGGTATGTGCTGCATATTTACCGTCATTGCAGTTCAAATTGTCCTCTGGCTTGTATTTCCCCTCAATAATTAATCCGTCTCCATTTATTAAATAGTGATAATGCTCAAAATCTGTATTGTTAGGTTGGTACGTTCCGGCTGTCCAATGACAAATTAATCTTTTCATATATTACTCCGCAACATTTATAGTACAACAAGAATTAAAGGTTTTAACATACAAAGGCTCCGTTGTGTCACAAACATATTTTATTGGTTTGCTCGATAACAAAAAACCACCCCTTAATGGTTTTTCTATTGACTCACACAATACACAGTGATGTGACCCTTGTGACTGTATGGTATATGTAATGCCGTCAACAAAAGCGAATGTGGGGTTTTCTTTTTTTATTAAATCTTCTAATAAAACATATTGTCCATTTGTATTAATGTCTAAACAAGCAATATTTGCCATTTATTATGCTCCTAACATATCTTTTATTTCTTGTAACTTAGCGTCAATTTCTTCTTTGTCATAAACATCAGATTTTAACGCAAAAATTTCATCGTCCAAAATCCTATTGCCAATGTAATCAACCCTTGTTATAGTTTCGCCATTAGTGTGTATGTGTGCTATCTTGCATGCCACAATAGAACGGAATACATTGCCTGTATCGTTTGATTTGAATTGCCACTTACCTAATGATGGCTTCCACCAAGCAATATAATTGCTTGCGCCATTTTCAGGTTCTGTTTCTTGATAATAAACCTCACCGCATTCCAACAATTGACCGCCAGCGTAAAATAAATCAATATCATCAGTAGATGTAATAGTGTGCTTCATATCGCCTGATACAATTGTTTTAATATCTTGACCTGCACATTGCATAACAACGCCTTGTTTTAACACAACATCCATACCTTTTACTGTTAATATGCCATTAGGACATTCAAGTATGCCATATTGTGTAGCGTAGTCGCCTCTTATGCCATAACTACTCTTGCCACTGCCGAGCTTTGCTTCACCAATAGATGAAAGGTTACTTAAATCTGTGTTTGCTTTGTCAATTAATTCTGAACCGATTTCATCTAAATTTACCGTTAACAAACCATCGGCTGTAACTCTTAAAAGTTGGTTATCTATAGACAATGTTATAACATCATTTGACACTTTAATGGGTTTAGTACCTTTATAAGCTATGCCGTCACCACTAACAACATTTGTAACTATTTCATATTCATCAAAATACAATGGCATTTGTTATTCCTCGTTTTTAAAATCCTTACGCAAAAGCAAATCTAGCTTAGTCTCTATCCTAACAATAGCTTCGCTTCTCTTTTCTGCTGCGTCGTGCATTATGTCTATCTTTTTGTCAAAACTATGCTTCAAATCATCTATTTTATTTTGCACAGAGTTATAACGCTCGTTCATTTCTTTAGCAAAATCTTTACGGACATTATTTATACAGCGTTCGCAATCTAATTTTAAAACAAATTGGTTATTAAGGAACTTGTATATTTGCATTACCGCCCACGCAAATGCACCCAATACAATTATTATCCAAACACCAACTATTACAATAGTCGTATGACTATCATTTAAAAAACTAGTTATCACTTTCAATCGCACCCTTCATTGTTTTTATCCGTTGCAAATGTGCTTTTAAAATAACCTCTTCAATACTTTGTAATCGCTTGTTTAATTCATGTATTTCTTGATTGTTTTCTATGTTTTGCTCTCTTAACGTCTTATGTAAAAACATTTCTGAAACAAGCGGGAATTTCTCCAAAAACTTATCAGCATGAGCAATTAATAATTTAGTATTTTTGTAGTTATACACTAAAAACATCGAAATGAAAATCAATGTCAAACCACCCAACAATGCCAATAGGTGTTGAATGAAAATAAATAAAGGGCTTGCATTCAACATTACATTACTATCTATCAATTTTTCGCGCCTCCTGCTTAATAAAAAACTTTTGATTCGGGTCGTTTATTATTTTAAAAGTGCTTCTAAAATCAAGCTCTTTGTTATAATAAACGTGTTCAAAAATCGTAGTACTTTTAGGGTCCCAAATAAACTTTGTGCTACTTGAAGTAGATTTTTTGTTTTTTGAAAACTCTTTCATATAATTATTATAACACCAAAACGGTCGTCTGTTAAACGACCGTTCTTTCTGTATGATGTTTAATTTGTTTTAATGCATAATGATAGGCTCGTTCCGATGGGTCTTCAATTTTGTTTGGGTCCTCCAAATAATCTTTAGTCATTTTTAAATAATAACTAGGCTCTGTAATAGCATTACAATATAGCGCATATAGTTTATTCATTGAAAAGGCAAAATCATATTCAGTATATTTTTTAGCACTAAAATCAATATTTGTGGCTAATTTTATAATATCGTTTTTTGTCCATCTTGCGCCTTTACCTTTATCATCAACCCATACCAACAAGGCAACTGCTTTATTGTATAATTCTTCGTCGTGTATATGACAACCATATTTTATAATATGCATTAATTCACAATATTGTTCGGGCATTTTTTCTTTAAAGACTTTAAACATTTCATCAATTAATTTGCCTTCACTTTTTAATTCTTCATATATCTCATTTGCTTTTGTTAAGTTGTGCATGTTCCAACCTTTCTAATTTATTCAAAATTTCTTCTAAATAAATTTTATTTTGTTTTTGTAACTCTTGTAAAATTTTTTCATTACTCGTTTGTTGTGTATTCTCGATATAACTAAAAATTTGAACAATATTGGCCAATAGGGCAAGTTGTTCTTGATTAAAATTATTATTGAGCATTACATTTACAGCAAGGAGTATCAAATAAAATAACGTACGGTGAAGCGCCATCAGGGGCAACGTATGCACCTCTTGACCTTAAAGGCACTCTATTGCTTTGTATTGGTAAAGAATATTTGTTTAATAACGCTACGTTTGTATCATTAACAGTAATAAGAACTGGAATCGGAGTACCAGTTACAACATCTGAAACAGATTTACTGCAAGCAGAAAAATTAAAGCATTCCAAAGAGCTTATATTATTACTATTAGTTACTGTTAATATAACATTTGTACCATTTGAAATTGCCGTTTCTAACTTATGACAACTTTTATTGCAATTACACATTTAAAACCTCTTTCTTTTTTTCAAAGGGTAAGGGTATAAAACCCTTACCTCAATCTATCTATGCAAATCCATTACAACCGTAACCATTGTATGCTGTATATGGTGAACATGTAGGATAAGCAGGTACAGGGAATGGACGAATAGCATTAATTATTGTGCTATTTTGATTAACTTGTGAAAGTTGAAATTCTCTTGTTTGAATTTGTTGGTCTTTTTCAACAAGTTTATCTCTTAATGCTTGCATAGTATTAGCATTAATCAATGCTCTTGTTGCTTCTCCGTCTTTTTCAATTGCTCGCACAATGTCACATGTGTTTCTTGCACCCTCAAATCTAACAGAATCTATATTTCTGTTAGTTTCGCAGCAACAATTTTGTTGAGCAAATCTATTTTCTGCTATTGAAGCGTTTGTAGAAGCGAAGCCTTGGCATAAATCACGTTGTAATTGGTTTTGCATTTGTAAATTGTTTGTATTTACTGCATAAAAACCATCACTTAAACCGTTCGTGATTCCGTCAAGCTTTCTTAACACTGATTGGTTATCAAATCCTTGCTGTAAATCGCTTCTTGTTAAAGCATTTTCCAATCCATAACCACGATTACCATAACCGCCCCAAAGAAAGAATAATAAAATAACCCAAATCCACGAATTATAGCCATCACCATAGCCATAACCTCGCTTGTCGGTTACTGCTGCAATATCTGCAACACTCATTTCAGGCATGATTACCTCCTTTTTATTATGTGTACTAACTTAATCACACCTCCGCATGTCGCTAAGTGGTAATCACGCTTTAAAGCGGTTATATTTTCAATCCGAATTGACTAGCTACTTGATTTATATCTTGCCCTTGACTTTGATACAAATTTCTAACATACTGTTCTATTTGCTGCGGGCTTTTGCCTTGTATGTTTTGCATAATTTGTCCGTATCGCGGATGATTTCCCAACATCTGTTGTATTAAAGCCATTGGATTTTGCGCGTTCTGTAGCATTCCTATTAGTTGTAATGGATTATTTAACATTTTTGCTATTCCTTACTTTATCACTTTCTTCTTCATCTTTATCACTTTTAAGTGATACAGTAGTAAACAAAGAATATAAACCGTCTATTTTGTCATTAAGCATTTTAATATCTTGCTCATAAGTAGACTGTTTTGTTTCCACCTTTGGCTGTTCTGCCCTACCAAATACAACAAAATCAGCCAGACCAGTTTTAGTATTAGTACGCTTCATATAAATTTCATTTTTGCCAGCATTATAAAAAAATGTAGGGGTACCGTTTATATCAACCCTAAAAGCATTAGCTTCTTCAATATTAGTTACTGGAATCGTAACTAAATTGTTTACAGGAGGTTGAGCAAATTGCGGATACTGTTGCTCCATTTGAAAGAGTCTTTGTTGTGGGGAAGAATAAGGGCTGTACGGCATGTATTGTTGCATAATAAAAACCTCCTATAATTACATCATAAGAGGTATTGTTAAGTTAAAACTATACAGTTTTACAGATTTAATATATAATACAATTTAATGAGAGCTTCATCACGTATTTTATTGTAACGACTTTCAGACATATTCAATTTATAACAAATATTTACTATCATCCTACGCTCACCATAAGTATAATAAATTAACCAACTTTCATCTTCTGTTAAATCTGGATGATGTACAAGCTCTTTAATTTGATACTTATCAAGAGTTTTTAAATATTTTTTAGTTTTGTTTTTCATAAATTTTATTCAAATCATAAGTGGTGCGTTTTCCTAACCAACCAAAATTAAAAAACACACCACATCTAAATGTATTATATACTTTAGCTGGAATAACTTTAGTAGCCTTCATAGCACGCTTAAACAAACAATCCAATTCCCACTTATCTACTGGCTCTAGACAAAGGTATTTTATGGGTATATCTTCACAAATTAATTTGTTTTTATGCACTCTCAAAAGTCTTAAACGTCTCAATGCATATTCATTAATTTTAAGCTTTATTAATTGATGATATTGACACCCAAAATCATGCAAATGCGATGGTCTTACATCCCACGTTGACTTATTACCCGCTACCCATGCTACCCAATCAGGTATAGTATAATTATCTGTTTTATAATTGCGTGGCGTTAAATAAATTGAACCGTCCACATCTTGGAACAACTCATTATCCAATAAATACCAATCTCCAGCCTTATTTGATTGTTCTATTCGTGATTTATCAGTTATCCACTTCATAGTTTTTGCCTTATTGTTGTTGTTCTTCTTTTATTTTACCATTAATTTGTATGTTTATTGTAAAAAAAGTTAGATGATTGCTTATAGTTTGTTTCTGTTTACCCTCTTGCGGTTGTTTTTGCAAATTAGCTGTAAAATAGCTTTGTTCATTTTTAACAGCTTGTTGAGGTATAACCTCATCAGCAAATACAATTTGATTACAAAAAAACAGTAGGAATAGAAAAATTGATATTTTTTTCATATTAAAACCTCCACTTAAACTCAATTTTCTTAGTCAAGATAACTTTTAACAAATTCTTGAATAACGTCTTTAAGCTTTTCTTTGACGAAGTCCAATAACTCATCTTTGTACACCTCCAAACGTAAAAGAACCAATTCTTTAATCTCCGGCATTGATTTAATAACATCATCAACAATAGAGCTTAAAATTTTCTTTTTAATCCATTTTATTAACATTCTAGTAACCCTTTCAATGTATTTATAACACCCGTTATGTAACCTTGCCCGTCAAAGTTTTTAAGCTTTATATCCTTGAACTGAGCAAGGTATCTTGTAACGTTTTCATATGTCAAGAAGCTTTTAATATCTGCATTACCTCTTGCTTGATTATTCTCTTTACTTGCAAGTACGAGGTTGTCTAAATTAGTTTTACCACCTTTAGAATGCGGCAATAAATGCTCTAGGCTTATATTAGATTGCGTTAATCGGTCGCCATAGAAGCCATATTTTACTGTAGGCAATTTACCTTTTCGCCATAACGTTTTTAACGGTGAGCTATACTGAAAGCTCGTTTGTGTCGCTTGTATCCTCATCTAACACCACCTCAATAGTTTTATCACTAGTCATATGAACAACACCCTTAGCTTCTTTGTAGCCTTCTTTGTTCACCTTGTAACCTACTGTAATTCCCTCTTCCGTCCACGGTACAGTTTGAGCAGGTGTGTATTCTATTTCACACTCTTCCGGTATCGTATTAATCGTTAATGTACATGTAGTCAAATATCTATAATCCTTCGTATCAAAGAACCTATCCAACATCTCTCCGGTTATCCCCAAACTAGCACCCAATAAGTCAAATATTGGATAACCTCTATAGAACTCCAAGGCTTCATCAAATCTGTTAAGGTATAAAGCTTTTGTAACCTCATCTAATTCAGCCTGCTCAATCATAGCTCTGATTTGTGCCTTGCCTAAGCCTTTTGCAAGTATTAGTGCTTCAAACACATCACCACGAGTCATTGATAGGTTGTCAAGGCGGTTGCGTTCAGCACGTTGCTGTCTTTGTTTTTGTTCCTCAATAGTCATGAATTCAAAATTTTCAATAACATAACCTTCCGGTAGTTCCTGAATATCTTTCTCTGTGAGTTCAGGTTGCATTATTAATGTATTAATCAGACGTTGTTTATCTTTATCAGCAAAAAGTATTTTATTATTTTTTTCTATGTAATACATAAATTTCCCTTTCATTTATTTTATTTCTTCCTACCATCCTTACGGAAGGAGCGCAAAGTTTTTGGCTTTCTTTTATCTAGTATACGTTTTTATTTTTTACTATATAAAAGACACTGCTCCTTGAGCATAGTAAAATCTAAAAAATTGCGTAGCTCCCGACATTGTAAAATTAACTATTACCTTTTCCCCTTTATAGGCAGGACAATTAACAGTATGTTTTTTCGAGGTATTGTTAAACTCCCATTTTTCATCCCAATATGTGTTATTTTTATATATATTAAGATAAGTACCGGAGGCACCAGAATTTTTAGTTACAACATACCACCCATCCGCAGGCGCTATATATGTGCTCCCTGATGCACCTAAAGTCAAGGCAATATACTTATCACTAGGCATACTGGCATTAGCGGCTGAAACACTATCTGTTTTACCTGCAAGCATTTCCATTACCCTACCAGCATCAATTAAGTTAGCATTTTGCACTGTTTCGCCTACGTAGAAGTAGAGGTATAAGCCATCCGTAGAAGTTTCTAGCCATGATTTTATCGGCAACCTAAAAGTTTCATCTGCTGTGTTGATGACAAAGTCGTAGTCAGTAATATCTTCTGCTGTTGATGTTTTAAACCCTTCAACTTCATTGTTAACATTTTCCAACACCCAATTATAATAATCTGGGTAAACAGCCTTTGAGTTCCATTGACCAGTAGATTTTAACCACGAAATGTTATTTAATTCTATTGGAGAATATTTACTATCACCAAAAGAGAATGGGTTATTGAGTTCAATCTCATTAACAATATTGTTCTTTGTTTCTGCTCCTGTTGCAATTTGGATAAAATAAGGATATTGGATTGCTTCGGGTTGTACCGTGTCGGATTTGCCATAAATTGAGTTAGAGCGAGAAGCATCAAAGTTCAAATATGGTTGGGTTGTACCACCACTGCTATATTGTGGTTGTCCAGTTGCTGAACCAGAACCATATATAGGTGAATCTGAATCAGGGTGATAATACATCCCGACATTATTAGCAGCTATCATTCTAGTTTGCCCTGTTATATTTGGCAAACCTGCACTAACCGTCATCCCTAAATTAGATAAATCAAACAGGCCTTGGACGTTTACTACACGAGGCAGACGGACAGACTCGATAGTTACACCATCATCGGCATAGTTAAACACAAACTTACCAACTTGTCCGAATGCGGAAACCGTCCTAGCTGCTTCCCAATCTTCATTAGAGCAGAATAAACTAGGACTGGTGGCTTTGATTTGTAATAATCTGTTTAAAAAAGCTTGCGTATTGCTATTAATATTTACTGTCTGACCGTTTAAGTATCTACGGAGCCCCTTTGATTCGTCTACATATAAAGACATGCCGATATCGCCAATTTCGAGACCGCCACCGCTAAAACGTATTTCTTGCCATCCGTCTGGATTTGATAAATCTAATCCGATATTATTGTCTATTAAAGATTGGTATAAAACAATTTTGTTTTGTGAATCCAATTGTTTTACCATAGAACCCTTATTGTACTCTGTTCCTGCGTCATACTCGGGTAAACCTTCTCTTAATAAATAATCGATTTGGTAAGAAAAACTATAGTCCATACCATTACGCTCTTGACGTGTTGGATACTTATTACTAGACATTGTAGCGTGTGTCCATCCCTTTTTCCATGCTTCATCGCCTTGAATAGTAGGAATGTCTTTAGTGTTAACTTTGTTGCCACTTTTAGCCGAGCCGAATTGTCCAATATCTTCTAACTCGATTTCAGAGCCATACAATTTGTTTGTAACTCTAGGTAGTTTTGCCATTATTAAATCTCCTGTAATTTACAATAAATGCCAGTAGGACAAGGTAGACAATTTTTGTCCTTAGCTATTTCTATTATACTCGCTAAAGATGGTTTATAATTATAAACCATTTGCAACGGAGTACTCCAATCAATATAAACTTTATTGCCAAACAAATTAAACAAATTATCATCAATATTTTTAGCAGTATGGTTAGTGTTATTTTTAACAATTTTTAGTTTAATTAAAGTTCTGAATGTATCATCATCGAGTTTGCGTTGGCTTGTAATAATATCTTCGTATGACAAAAACGGGCCATCTGTATTTTCTTCATTATCCCAATCTCTCAAACCACCTTGTAAAGAATTTGGCTCTGTTTCATCTTGCCAATCTATATAAGAATACCACAACTTACCCTCGTACTTACTACTACTAATATATCTATCAATACCTACCCATTTACCTATCACATCTAACTGCACGCCTACAGATTCATCCACATTCAAGCATAAATCTCTTATCTTCCACGGCAATGCATTCATAAGCAACATATCAATATGTAGCTTAATGGTTTCAATTGCTTTTGGTTTATCATAATATTGAACAATAAGCAATTGTCTATAAGCTTCTTTTACTTGATTGCAAATATCATCATAATTTGTAGCCATTATAGATTAATCTCCGTGATTTCAATTCTTGAAGAATCTATTGTAAACACTGATTTTTTAGAAGGGCAAGGTATAAAGCTTTTATAATCACTACCATCGGTTGAAATCTGCACATTCACACCAACACCATTACCACCGTTAGCCAATAAAGCTAATTTTACAATCTCAGTTACTTTAGATGTTTCTGCATATTCTTGAATAGAATATGATAAGTTCTCAGAAATATAAGCTTTTATTCCCTCAAAATCAAATTCTGTTTTTTCAACAGTTTCCTGTAAGTCAAATTTAATATATAATGGCACAGCTTCTGAACGGTCGAATCTACTAGTAAACATTTGTCCACTTGCAGTAGGAGTAGTTACCTCAACATCTCCTTTCATCCCCAAACCACCAACATTTACATACAAAACGTCGCCAATAGAAGAATTTGCACCGCCCTCACAAATGCACCAAATATAACCTACTGGTATACCGTCAGCATCATCACTATCAGGATAATTTTCATAGTCGTGAGAATAACAATAAGCATCCGTCACACCCTCAAGCTCAAGCAACTGCGCACGAATAGAGTCAATACTATTCTGCGATTTTGTTTCAGTCGACCGCTCACGTCTTAATGCAAATGCTTCATCTTCACCTTGCAATGTACCAATAGATGTAGGAGCAGAGTCATTAATTATTTTTGTAACCTCCTTTTTAACAACAATTGGGTTTGTTATTGTACCAACAATAGGGTTTATGGCACCCATTTCAGAAGCTCTAAATGGCAATGTATAAGTACCGGCAGTAAGTGTTATTGTGTCAATTAAATAAAACTTTGCACCACTATCATCTGTAGCGCCATAAGCCGTAGCAGTAGGGTCTGAATAGTCTGCATCGAGTCCATTCAGCGTTACTGTTCCTGTAACTGTTAATGTTATTGGAATTATAGAAAAAGAGCCGCTTTTACGCGTTAGATTATTAATCTTAAACCTAACATCTTGTATCGTTCCTCTGCAAAAATCTGGGTTGCAAGAATTATAAACCTCTTGTATTAACTCCCTTAAATCTCTCGAAGCTTGTGCATAAATACCTATTAACTGACCGTCAGACGTGTTGCTATCAAGGTTTATATCATCACCATAAATCTTTTTATAACCGTCTTTTAATTCATCTTCTATTTCTGTTAACGTTTTAATAGTCAATCCGTTTTCATCTAATACATCTGGCATATTAAGCTCCCACTATTATAATATCTGAATAAGGCTGTGTGCTGTATAAGTGATAAACTGTAAAAATTACAGTCAACTTCCTGTCTTCTAAATAACTGTCATAACTCGTTAAAGCAACAACTCCTTCTGTTTCTGTGATAATTTTTCTAATATCAGCATCAAGTTGTTTTATTTGGTTTTTATTTCCCAATCTTACTCTATAATCTATGCCGGCTGTTTGGTTAAAAAAACAATCGTTTGTCCATTCTAACAATCTTGTCTTAACTGCTTGAGATACTGCCAAACCATTATCACGGTACAACGACAATTGTGATGTACCAAACGTCCAGTCTCCGTTTTTATCATTTATACGTATTTGCATATTATAATTATACAACAACTCCGCCCGTATTCGCTCCTTGATTTCCATTAGAGTGAACGTGGTCAGCAAATTTTTGCCCGTTTATTATCAACTCGCCATTAATGTTAATTGTGCTTGCGTTTAAATTTATTGTAGTAGCTGTTATATTTATTGTATCGCTATTAATTGTAAAATCGTTTATTTGCTCAGGAATAAACAATGGCACACAAACACAATCGTCTAATGAGTGCATTCTACTGTCGCTTAATGGATTAATTTCGCCATTAGTAAAAAAACTACTAAACTCTCTGTCATTAAACAATAATAGACAGGGCGTGCCAATTGTTAACGGATATGTAATGTTGCTTTGAGCACTCCCCGCATAATACACTTTAGCTAAAATGGGTGGATAAGAAGCCCAAACAGAAGAACCGTCTCTGTTTGTTTTAATAAACTGCTTATTGGTTATAGAACATTGTACTTCAGTAGATGAGATGATTTTATCTATAATACCAATTCTCATACAATTCAATTTTGCAAATGTTTCGTGCTGGAATTGTTTAATAACACGAAACAAGTCCATTTGTGTATTTAAAGCATTAAAATTATTTGTCACGGGTTATAGCTCCTTTTTCATAGGCAATGTCGGCGTGAATGAAACCTTTACCTAAATAATAACGTCTTCCACTCCATACTGTTTTTAAATTTTGATATACTTTATTATGAGGTACGCCAACAATAGAAAAGTCAAATGCTTTACCCTCTATATGTGCAGATTTACTAGCACCACCCACAGAACGATTGTAATCGGGAGCTCTCCAACCGCTAGTTATAATAATTTTGCTACTAGGATAAAACTTGTCAATAAATTCTTGTATTTTTTTAGAGAGACTGTATAGGTTCGTAAGTACAGTCATGCTAGGTGTTTCACCTTGTCCTGCATAATTATAAAGAGCTTCACCCCAACTAATATTACGTGTAATTTTTGTTGCTGGCGGTTTTCCTGTTGTCATAAGGTACTTGTAAACCTCTTCAATAGTTCTTGCATCAGGTGCTGCAATTGGCTCAACTTTATTATTTTTAACACTACTAAACTGTTGTTCTGAAGTTATGCCAGTAAAGATGTAATTTGCATTTGGCAATTGAGCACCTACAAACAAACTTATGCTCGTAACAACTTCACCACACATCGAACCACCTATTGTTCCATGATGTCTTATACCACAAACTTTAAACTGTCCATTGTATTCACTGGAAGTTTTATTGTTTATCTCTACTAATTGTCCTACTGTTATTTCTGGTGCAAATATCATATCTAGTTCTAAAGAAGCATTGCGCCTTTGAGGCGTACCCAATAAGCCTGTATAGCTAGTTATTTTATAAATACCAACATCACCCAAAACCTCATTAGGGTTTAAAACGTTTAATTTGCCCAAATCAATAAATACATTACCACCAGTTAACTTATTTATAGCAGTAAATGTGAGGTCTTCAAAAATAGCCTGTCTATCAAGTGTACCCTCAATTGTGCCGATTGCCCCCAATTGCGTGTTTGGCATATCTTGTACTAAAGAATTTATTACATCTTTCTTAGGTGTGCCTGCTTGAAAGGTTTTACTAGAATAACTTTGTGCAATATCATTATCCATTGCATGAATCTCAGTAATAATATCAGTGCCTTGTTTTGAATGATAAGCTTGCATAACAAATCCAGAGAATATTAACGGCATATTCCCGCCGTATCCAGCATATAATTCAACAAAAACATAACGCTCTATATCAAAGGCATCTTTGAATATTTTTTTTCTTGTAGAATTCGCTAAGTTGTAAATTCTAAAAGTAGCTGTATTCGCTTCGGCAAATGTATTACGCACAATATCAAATTCCAGCGTAAAAGGATAGCGAATGGTAATATCTTGTGGGTCTTCTCCCTCTTTCTCTGGCGGGATTGTATATACAAGCTTATAATTTCTATTAAATTTAGTCATTGTATACTACACTTTCTAATTGAGCTACTTCTGTTTTATTCAAGATAAAAACATTAACACGACCATTAACAAAATCCGTTACTTGATAAGGGTCTATGCCGTCATTAGCAACAACCATTAAACCGAACGGTATTTGCGTTTTAAAACAACGCAAAATATTAGGACCTAATACCAACTTCAATCCATTACATGTTAAATCGTTATACACAAAATTAAAATACCAACTATTTTGTGTTGGCAAAAATTGCAAATCAAATTGAACAGTATCATTACTGTCTTCTAATGTTATTTGGCAAGTTTGACTTGCACTGTCTGTAAACTCTGTTATTTGTAACATTTTAACCTCATTATAAACCAGTAAACATAGGTACTATGTTTGAAGATACTACACTTCGCATTGTACTTATTCTTTTGCCTTGCACACGTCCCAAATTCTCTTGTAGCTCTCGTTGTTGTTTACATCTGCCAGCATACTTTTTTGCGTCCGCAGTAGTAAGATAACTTTCAACAAATCTAATTTGTTTTAACTCTATCACAAGGTCACTTTGCATTGTTGTATCTTCTTGTTTAAGACGTATTGACTTTATAGCCATGTTCTCAAAATCACCCAAATCACAACTTAACGTAACCAATTTTCTTGCTTCTTGCATTTCGGCTAATTTTTCAGCAACAACCGTTTGAACCTTACTTTTTTGAGAAGAGTCTTTAAAAAATATTTTATTTTTAAAATTACTAATTGTATTTTCAATAAAATAACTAGCATTAACTACAGCTTTTGAATAATTGCTAACAATAGGTGCAAATGCTGCTATTGGCTTTAATTTAGATAAAGCCTCTGATATTTTAGATGTAACATTAGGCAAAGAATCAACAAATACTTGTTCACCAACAAAACCGCTTATAGTAAATTCTACTGGTTGAATAACAATATTATCCTGTACAGCAGTGCCATCTTCGATATAATGGTCTGTGATATCACTAGACCATACACCCTCATCACTATTTACAACACTAAACCACAAATGGATTTCAGAGCCATCATCTAAAGTATTTGTTATCGTTGCGAATTGCGTAGTCAACTAATACCTCCCATCCGCTTGTAAGTAAGTAAATAATAAATCAGTCGTATTTGCAGCAATAGCTGTAGCCGGTTGATTACTATTTACAGTTAAATAATTGGTTTGGTTTATATTTTGATTAGAACTTAAGTTGCCAATAGCATGTTTGTTTTGAGATTGTAACATTTTAGTATAAAAATCATTTATTGAAGCTCCACCGCCCATTATTGTTCCAAGAAATCCACCACCACTCAGCCAATCAGCATATTTAGCCAAGCCAGTTCTTTTTTTACCAAACAATTGTTCATACAAATCATCTGTAGGCGTTTTATCCTTATTAAATCCCCTTCGTGACCATTCCCACAAATCGCCTATCAAAGATTGTCCGCCCATTTTCCAAACGGCTATATCTTCTAAAATTAAATAAATTGCAGTTAATGCAGCCAACCATTTACCAAATGCAGCATTTATTGTTACGCCGAGTATTTTAATAGCACCGTTCATTTTTAATATAGCAGCTACACCACCAACGCCCAACCACGTTATTACTTTTCTATACTTTATAGCTACTTCGAGAATTGCATTAAAATTGTTTAAAAACCTTATTAAATGAGGAGCAATAGCAATTAAAGCTTTGTCTTTAAAATAAGACATCTCAGCATGAATCAATCTCAATTGTAACGCAAATTCGTTCATTGCGTCTCTGTCTTTCTTTTTAAGTTGATATTGTGCCATTGTTGCAGCGAAATCATCCGCTTCTTTTTTGGTTAATCGCAACATAGAAATAAATTCAGGACTTAAACCCATTTGCTGAATTAGATTAACAGCGGTCATGTCATCCAATCCACGAATGGCAACCCTTAAATCCTCAATTATCTGCTCCGCGTCTTTACCCACTGGACTTATGCCCAATATTTGAAAAGGTGCGATATTACCTTGTCCTAATCTAATAGCTGCAAGATTCGATTGTAATGCCTGCATAGAACTCATTACAGTATCCGCAGTCATGTTGTAATTAGACAACATTGCAG
>CAZCZF010000023.1:0-24535 GCA_964503025.1 uncultured Vampirovibrio sp.
ACTTTAAACTTTTCTACAAGTTTTCTACATTTTTCTGAACATGAAAAACTCAATATTTATAAGGCTTTCACCTACTTTTGAACAAATAATTTGAGCTTATTATGATGATGATTAATTTATATATATAATTAAATAATAATAATAAATAATATAAGAAAAAATGTGTAAAAAACTTTAGCAAGATTTCATTTCTTGTTTATTTATTTTGGGATTTATTAATCTATCAGTTAAACTTCCTAATTGAGAAAAACCAAAACCTGCAACAGAACCATATATCATGCCTTGTACACCTGAAAATAACATGGCAGTAAGAGTTAATGAAGTTCCAAAACCTGCTATCGCTGGAAATCCAAGTGTTAATGCTCTTGAAATTCTATCTTCTTTGGTATCTGCAGCACCAATAGCAATGCATCCAAGTCCCAAAGTTCCTACTCCGTTTAAAATATCCGTAGGAGCACCACCAAGTACTAAATCTCTTTTTTTGTCAAAATATTCTATGCATTCACTTTTGGTTGCTTTTTTTAGTTTTTTTCCGGTTTTTGCTAAACTTTCTTCCAATAAATTTATTTCTTCTTTATTCAAATGCGGACTCAAAATATCAATTGCTTCATGATATTTTCCTTTAAAACTTTTGCCGTCACCCAAAAGTACGTTAACTGCATTCTTTCCGTTTTGTTCAAAAGCGTTACGTGTAGGCATTAACATATCTTCTGCCCAATAAGACATATTTTCTCGCAAATGTTGTTTGTTGTATTTCATTTTTTCATTGAACGAGCCGGATGATTTTGGACCCTTGAATTTTTTACAAAAATCATTTACAAGTTTATTTCTAAAATCTGTTTCTAAATTTGCCATTGATTTTTCTTGAGCAAGTAGTCGTTCAGCAGTTTTTTCTTTAGAAAAATATTGTTTTGCATTTTTTATTTCGATCAATTTATTTTCTAATTGTTTTTGTTCAGAAGCGTTTAATTTTGATTTGTAATTGTTTATTAAATCTTCAAAAGAATCCATTTTGTTATTGGCATTTTGGTACTTTCTATAAACAGTACTTTTACTTACTTTATCAAACCAATTCGTTATTGCGTTATGAGTGTAACCCATAACTTTTACAAATCCGTTATTACATTTTGTAAGAATGCTTCTTAAAGTATCATTCTTAACACCTTCAAATTTTTTTGCTGTACAAATCCATTTGAAACCAATATCTTTTGCAGCGTTTATAGAATTGGTAAATTGAAAAGAATCAGCTGTAAAAGCGAAAGTTTTTTCTTTTATTTTATTAAATTTATTAATATATGGATTATTACTTTTTTTGCTATTTGCTTTGGAAGAAGATGTTTTTAACTTATTGATTAATTTGCTTGAAAACTTCGGACTTAATAATGCAACAAATGCAGATAAAACCAGAACTGTACTTCCGACTTTAATAGCAGTTTTACGTGATTTTTTCTTTTCTTCATCCTGAGGTTCTTTTACAAAAGTGTCGACAGTGTTATTAATAACATTTTCTACTTTTTCAATAGGTTTTGTCACAATTTGTGAGGCATTTGAAACATCTGCCCTAAAATTTGGATATGAGATATTATTATTTATGCCATTGATTGAATAGTAAGACATAATACTACCTTTAAAAACCTGCTACATGAATATAAAGTATATTTTCCGATAAAAATTGCCTATTTTACTGATTTATTAAGATTTATGAAGGAAAAACTGAATTGCAAGTGAATAGGTGAATGAGTAAATAAGTGAATGAGTTGTTAAAAATATTGTTTAAATACAACGCGTTAAACATAGAAAATATTTAATACCTCTTATTCCCTTTTTTTACTGTCATCCTGAATAGCCGACAAAATTAGACATAGTGTTTGTGGTTGAGGTAATAAAAAAGGCGTATTTCAGGATCTTACCAACTTGGCATGATACTTATGTTTTGGTCAGATCCTGAACAGCTTGAAAATTACGGACTTACATCCTTATTTTCTACGCTTTCAGGATGACAGATTTATTTAAAACTTCTTATTCCCTTTTTAGTATCCCTTTACTACCAAAATGCTTTTGGCATCATTCGTTTGTAATACCAAATATCTACACCGTCATGATTTGAACCTAATTCTGATTCAAATTTTTCGTCTGCACCAATAGCACGAATTGGTAAATTAAGCTTTAAAGAAACTTCTTTAAGTTTATTATACCCATTCAAAATATCTTCTTTTGTAGTTTCGTCACCAAAATGCGTGTTAGAAATCATAGCGGTAAATTTATATTTACCTCCTTGAGCAAAATCTACGTATTCTATAATATTATCTACACTGGATGTTTCAAATTTAGAAGTGTTTACAACAAGGTATGCTCGAAGATTTTGTTCTAATTCAATATTATTCAAAATATCAAGAATATCCAGTCCACCAACGCCATAACCGACATCAATAATTATATTACCTTGTTCTGACAAACAATTTATTTGTGTTGGAGTAACATAACTTGCAGCTTCGCCAAGCCCAAAATTATCAGGTTGCGTAATTACGTTTATCCCCATATTTTTAAGCTCTTGTGCAATAGGACGAAGAGTATAAGCAGGTTCTACCGTATCCAAATCAACAAGTGTAATTTGTTCACTATTATTTGCAAACTGTCGCGCACGATTTATCGCTGTTTCAGATTTACCGCTTGCGTAAGCTCCTGCATATATTTCTACAATTCTCATTTGTTCTCCGTAAAAACTAATCAAACATGTATTCTGCTTCGATTGGTGTAAGTTTTATTTCTTTTACTTTCTTTTTATCACATGGAATTATAAACGTAATTTTATTATCAGACACTTTTTTGTCTTTTTTCATTATTTCTATTAATTTTGTTTTGTTGTATTTTTTCTTTAATTGTGAAAATCCGTATTTTTTAAGCAACTCTACAGATAATCTATAGTACGAATATTGTATGTACTCATGATTGTATGCCCAGTTGATTATAAAAAACATTCCATAAACGACTGCCTCACCATGGGTATATTTACGGTATTTTGTAATTGTTTCCAACGCGTGTGCAAGTGTATGTCCAAAATTAAGAACTTTTCTCAAATTACCTTCTTTTTCGTCTTGTTGTACAACAGCAATTTTAAGATTTAAGCAGTATTCAATCATTCTAATTATTGTTATTGGCTCTTTTTGAATAATTTTTTCACATGCAAGAGTTAAAAACTCGAAAAGGTACAGAGGACTTGAATGTCCGCAATTATCTTCTATAAATGCGTATTTCAAAACTTCTCCCAAACCTGACATAAACTGTTTTTTATCAAGAGTTTGTAAAAAATTAATATTTATAAACACAGCTTTTGGCTGATAAAATGTTCCGACAATATTTTTTGCACCATCTAAATCTATTGCAGTTTTGCCACCAACCGAAGAATCTACGGCGGATAAAAGAGTCGTCGGAACTTGGATAAAATCAATTCCTCTCATATATGTAGAAGCTGCAAATCCTGTAATATCACCTGCTACACCGCCACCAATTGCAATCATAACATCTTTTCTGGTTAATCCTATTTGAAAAGCGCGATTTATGATTTTTAAATATGTTTTATAATTTTTTTCTTTTTCACCATCTTTCAGAATGAAAAGTTCGTCTTCCGAAAAATTAAAACGGTGATAATACAAGTCATAAACTTTTTTGGAAATAACAATTAATCTTTTTTTACCGCAAGTTATTTCATCAATCTGACGATTGAGTTGTTCAATACTATTATCAGAAATTTCAATTGTATAATTTTTTCCGTCATCTATATTAACTTGCAAAACTTGTTTCATTTAATATAAATCCTATAATTTCATCTTCGCTTAATGAGCTTGTATCTATCGTATAATGTGCTTTTTGGTAGTTTTCTTCACGTTTTTTGAGCAAATTTTCTAAAACTTGTTTTGGGTTTTTGTTCTGAAGCAACGGTCTTGTTGAATCTTCAGATATCCTGCAATATAGTATATCAAGGTCTGATTTTAAATAAAAGACCTTGCCAAATTTTAAGAGTGTTGCTCTGTTATCCGGATTTTCAAAAGCACCGCCACCAATTGAAATAATTTTATTTATGCCGGTACATACCATTTTTATTGTATCGTATTCCAATTTTCTGAAATAATCTTCTGAATATTTTTCAAAAATTTCGCGAATTGTAATTCCTTGAGTTTTTTCAATAATGCTATCCGTATCAAAAAGCGAATACTCAGGTAATTTTTGAGCCAAAAGAGTTCCGATTGTAGATTTTCCACTTGCCGGCATACCAACGAGAATAATATTATTCCCCATAATGCGCCTTCATTTCCACAAAATTGTCACCACCAACTTTTGAAAGTAATTCATCTACCAAAATTATCGCAACTCTTGCTTCTGCAACAACTGCACATGCAGGAACAGCACAGGTGTCAGAGCGTTCAAAATGCGCGTTTGCAGGTTGCATGTCTTTTATGTCGACAGTTGCTAAAGCTTTACGCATTGTTGGAATAGCTTTCATTGTACCGCGAACAACAAGCGCTTCTCCGTTTGTCATACCGCCTTCTAATCCACCTGCATTGTTTGTGTTGCGATAAACAATTTTATTTTTTACAAAAACTTCATCATGCATTTGTGAGCCAAACAAAGACGCTGCTTCAACTCCTGCACCAATTTCAACGGCTTTAACCGCAGGAATACTCATTACTGCTTGTGCAAGACGTCCATCTAACGCTCTATCCCAGTGCACATAAGAGCCTAATCCAACAGGTAAATTTCCAAAAATAACTTCAAATTTTCCACCTAATGTGTCACCCGCTTGCGTGGCTTCATCAATAGCGTTGCGCATTCTGTCGGAAGTTAATTCATCAGCACATCTCACATCTGATTTTTCAGCTTTTTCTTTTATCAAAGTATAAGTTTTTGGGTAAAAATCAAGTTTAACTTTTCCGATTTGAACAACGTGTGAAAAACCCATGATTCCAAATTCTTTTAAAATTTGTTTTGCGACAGAGCCTACAGCAACTTCAATCGCCGTTTTTCTTGCGCTGGAACGTTCAAGAACATCTCTTAAATCAGAAAAATTATATTTCTTCGCTCCTGCAAAATCCGCATGCCCCGGTCTTACGGTTGTAAAAGTTTTTTCTTCAATTTTTTTTAATGTTTCTTGTGCAGGATAATCTTGATGCTCCACATTCATGACATCTTGCCAATTTTCAAAATCTTTGTTTTTGATTTCAAGACAAATCGGCGCGCCTGTTGATTTTCCAAAACGTACACCTGATTTAATTTCGACAGTATCTGTCTCTATCTTCATTCTTCCGCCTCGTCCGTATCCAACCTGACGACGCGCCAAATCTTCATTTATAACAGAAGCTTTTATACGAAAACCCGCAGGAACACCCTCTATAATGGCATTCAAACATTTTCCGTGGCTTTCTCCCGAAGTTAAAAATCTAAATTTTTCCATGTCAACATTATACAATAAAAATAAAGCAACAAACACTTCTTGCCCCGTACTTAATTGTGTACGAGCAAAGAACATATCACCATATTGCAAGCTCTATTTTGAATAATAAATTACAAATCTCTTACGCTTGGAGATTGGTGAATATCGTGGTGATATCTTTCTTGATTATCAATTGCAGGATCAAGATAAGAATAAAAATTCTGCCAAAATCTTACAAATTTATTATGTTTTCTTTCATATAACGGTTCAATAGAATCACCATTAACACGTTGTTTTTGAATCATAACCTGTTCTGCGGTTGCTTCTGAATATCCGTTATTGATAAGATATTCCGGACTTGTTTGTTCTGCCGGAGTAATATCCGCTTTTACACTAATACATAAAGCTGTAAATAAAGCTAAAACTAAAAATAAATTTCTTCTCATAACACCCATTCTTATTTAACTGAACTATATGTTTCCATTATAATATTTTCTAAAGAATTAATCAAGTCAGCTTCTGGAACTCGCGCAATAATTTCTCCTTTTTTGAAAATATATCCTTCTTTAATAGCGCCTGCTATACCAAAATCAGCGTGTTTCGCTTCCCCTGGGCCATTCACAGGACATCCCATAACAGCAATGGTTATTGGTAAATCTAAATTCTTAAATCTTTCTTCGACTCTTTTTGCTAGTCCGATTAAGTCAATTTGCGTTCTTCCGCATGTCGGACAAGAAATAAAGTTAATGCCCTTATGTCTCAAACCGAGTGCTTTAAGTATGCCAAAACCTGCGTGAACTTCCTCAACAGGATCTTCTGTTAATGAAACTCGTATTGTGTCACCAATTCCTTCACTTAACAATGTTCCTAAGCCGATTGATGATTTTATTAAACCGGATTTTAGTGTTCCTGCTTCTGTTACTCCTAAATGTAAAGGATAATCAACCTTGGTCGCAATAGACTTATATGCTTCAATTGTTGTTAAAACATCTGAGGATTTGAGTGAAACTTTTGTATCGTAAAAATTCAAATCTTCTAAAATTTCAATATGTCTCAATGCGCTTAAAACCATTTTTTCTGAAAGCGGAATATCCATTTCGGAAAATTCTTTTTCTAATGAACCTGCGTTGATACCGATTCTTATTGGCACATTATGAGATTTTGCAGCTTCAACAACTTTGATTGTATGTTCTTTTTTGCCGATATTTCCGGGGTTTATTCTAAGTGCGTGTATTCCGTTTTCAATACAAGCTAAAGCCAATCTGTAATCAAAATGTATGTCAGCAACAAGAGGTACCGGAGATTTTGCAGTAATATCTTTTATTGCAGCGGCAGCATCTTTATTTAATACTGCAAGTCTTACTATTTCGCAACCAGCAGAAGCTAATTTACCGATTTGGTCGAGAGTCGCGGTAACATCGCGTGTATCGGTGTTACACATTGATTGAACTGAAATCGGAGCGTCTCCGCCGATTTTTACATTTCCTATTGAAATTTGTTTTGATTTTCTTCTGTTTATCATACGACAATTGTACCACGAAATTGAATAGAAGAGAAAATTATGTTAGTATAAGTTTGCAGGATTAGCACTAAACTTCCTCTTCGCACACGTAATTATTGGAGAAATTCGCGAAGAAAGGAGGTATTAACTATGATTGACAAGTTAATAACGCTAATACTAGCACTATCGATACTAGTATTAGCAATTACCTTAAAATTGTGGGCGTGAAGAAAGCCTTTAGACCAAAGCTTAAACTCTAAGGGCTTCACCCTGCTTCTATATTATTTACGATTTCGGACATTTTGTCAATATATAAGCAAAAAGGAGAAAATTATGAAAATTGCTGCAATTTCGGATATTCACGGAAATATGGAAGCTGTAGAAGCTGTTATGAATGATATACAGAACGAGGGATGTGAAAAAGTGTTTGTACTTGGTGATTACGCAATGGCAGGACCAGAACCGGTTGCGGCAATTGAATATTTTATAGAAAAGAGTAATGACCCAAAATTTACTTTGATACAAGGTAATACCGATTTAATGATTGCAGATTATACTGAAAATCTTTACGACTCAATAAAAGACAAAGCTCCGGTTATGGCAGAAGCTTTGAAAAACGATTCTGAACTTATTAACCCTGTTCAAAAGAAATTTTTAAAGAATTTGCCAATACAAAAAGAAGTTGAAATTGAAGGTGTTAAATTTCTTCTTGTTCACGGCTCTCCAAGAAAAAATAACGAGGATATTTTACCTGATACACCGATGAATGAGGTTGAAAAAATGCTTGAAAATGTGGATGCTGATGTTGTTCTTTGTGGTCATACGCATATTCCTTGCGGATTTCAGACTTCAAGCAGAAAAACTGTTGTTAATACCGGAAGTATTGGACGTACTTTTTTTGTAGAACCTAATTCTGAACCAAAAGCTTGCTATTTAGTAATTACGGTTGAAGATGGCAAATGTGTATTTGAACATCGTTTTGTCGAGTATGATAAAGAAAGTGCTTCAAAAAAACTTGCAGCCAGAGATTTTGAAGGTTCTGATAAATTAGCGGGAATGTTACTTAATCCTGAAATCAGACATTTTTAATAAATAAGGGTAGACTTTAGTCTACCCTTAACTATACTTTCAACTAATATCTTGCCAAATATTTATCAATTTCCCATTGTGAAACGTATGTTCTGTAAGAATCCCACTCAACATCTTTAGCTGTCAAGAATTCATCTACGATATGCTCACCAAGTGCTGTTTTTGCAATTAATGATTTTTCCATATAATTAAGCGCTTCTTGTAAAGTACCCGGTAGAGCTTCTATTTTCATTTTTTTTCTTTCTTTATCAGAAAGCTTGTAAATATTAGCTTCTACAGGTTTAGGCGGTTCAATTTTATTTCTTACACCATCAAGGCAAGCTGCAAGAATTGTTGCAAAAGCTAAATATGGGTTGCAACTTGGGTCAGGTGAACGAAGTTCTACACGAGTAGACATACCGCGTTTTGCCGGAACTCTCAAAAGTGCGCTTCTGTTTGCAAGAGACCAAGCCATATATACAGGTGCTTCATACCCCGGAACAAGTCGTTTGTAACTGTTTACGGTTGGGTTAAGTATTGCCGTAATGCTCTTAATGTGCTTCAAAAGTCCGCCAATAGCATATTTTGCCGTATCAGAAAGTTGGTATTCCGCTTTTTCATCATAGAACGCATTTTTTCCGTCTTTAAACATAGAAATATTACAATGCATACCTGAACCGTTAATACCGAATACAGGTTTTGGCATAAATGTTGCGTGCAGACCGTATTGCGCAGCAACGGCTTTTACCGCAATTCTGAAGGTTGCAACATTGTCGGCAGTTGTTAAAATATCAGAGTATTTGAAATCAACTTCGTGTTGACCGTCTGCACCTTCGTGGTGTGAAGCTTCAATATCAAAATCCATTTCTTGAAGAGTGCTTACGATATCAGAGCGTACGGCTTCACCTAAGTCATCCGGTCCTACGTCATAATACCCTGCTCTGTCGTGGGTTTTTGTTGTAATTTTATCTTCTTCATCTTTTTCAAACAAGAAAAATTCTGCTTCCGGTCCAATGTTCATTGAAAATCCTAACTTGTGAGCTTCTGCCATAAGTCTTTTTAAATTACATCTCGGACAACCTTCAAATGGTGTTCCGTCGGAGTTGTATATGTCACAAATCAATCTTGCAGAGTGTTTTCCGTCGCGTTCCTGCCAAGGAAGAATTTGGAAAGTGTTTTTGTCAGGATAGAAAAACATATCAGAAGTTTCAATGTTTCTAAAACCTTTGATCGAAGAACCATCGAGCATAATTTCGTTGTTCAAAACTCTGTCAATGTGTTCGGAAGGAACTGCCAAGTTTTTTACTTGACCATTAATGTCAACGAATTGTAATTTTATAAATTGTACGTTATATTCAGCAATAAGCCTTTTAATGTCTGCATCCGTGTAGTTTGCACCATTTAGCGGTTGATGTTGAAAATCCATAACTAAAATCTCCTTAATACCTTTACAAAGTCTACTATATAGCGTTTTTTTGATAAGGTCAATAGAGTTAAATCTTATTTACAATATTTACGAATTGTTACAAACAGTAGAAATAATTTTTTTTATTGATTAGAATATCTATTGGGTATAGATAGAGGGGAATTTTTTGATATGAACGCTAATAAAGTACTTTTACCTAATGACGTTAGAAAACTTTTAAATATCGATAATAAAGAGATAGTTGAACTATGTAAAAAGACTTCAGTCACCCCGAAAAAAGACCACAAAGGTCAAATATATTTTTCAGTAGAAGAAGTTAAAAAATTAAGAAATGCTAAAGCATCAGTAATTACAGGTATGAATGGAAAAGGAGCTAAAACCTTGGAATCTAAAAAAATGACATTGCCCGTTATGACAAAACCAAATTCACAAGCCGTAGTAAACGGACTTTTGGAAACACTTAATAAAATGGAAAATAATATCACTACATCAATGACAAAACTTATCGATGAAAAACTGGAAGGTATGGATGATGTTGTGTTAGAACTCGTTAGATGTAAAACTGAAAACGAAAATTTGAAAAATAAAGTTAACGAATTAAATAAAGAAAACTTTAAGTTAAAGAATGTTTTGAGTAGCTTTAAGCCTCTTCTGGGCGGTTTTTATATCAAAAAAGAAGAAGATACAAATTTTATGTTATAAAAAGGCAATAAGGGGTTAGGGAAATAAGGCAATAGGATGTATTAAATATTTTCTATGTATAACGCGCTTTATAAATAATAATTTTTATAATCTTTTATTACCTTAAAAAAAGAAAACGGTGAAGATATGGCAAAAGAAGTAGCAGAAGTAAATACAGCAGATGAAAGAGCGAAGGCGCTTAAGCTTGCAATTGATAAAATCGAAAAAGATTTTGGTAAGGGTGCAATAATGAAGCTTGGTGACAAGCCTTCTGTAAGCGTTGAAACTATACCTACAGGTGCTCTTGCACTTGATGTTGCGCTAGGAGTTGGTGGAATACCGCGTGGACGTATTATAGAAGTATACGGTCCTGAATCTTCCGGTAAAACAACTCTCGCACAGCACATTGTTGCAGAATGCCAGAAAAAAGGCGGTATTGCAGCATTCGTTGATGCAGAACACGCACTTGACCCTGAATACGCAAGAAATCTTGGTGTAAATATTGACGAACTGCTTATTTCACAACCTGATACCGGTGAGCAAGCTCTTGATATTACTGAAGAACTTGTACGTTCCGGTGCGGTTGATATTATTGTTGTTGACTCTGTTGCAGCGCTTGTGCCTAAAGCCGAAATTGAAGGCTCTATGGAAGATCAGCAAATGGGCTTGCAAGCAAGATTGATGTCAAAAGCGTTGAGAAAATTAACCGGTATTATTGGAAAAACCAGAACGACCGTTATTTTTATTAACCAATTAAGACAGAAAATCGGTGTTATGTATGGAAATCCTGAAACAACAACCGGTGGTAATGCTTTGAAATATTATGCTTCTGTTCGTATGGAAATTAAGCGTGTTGAAGGTTTAAAGGGTGATGGTGAAGATGTCGGAAACCACGTAAGAGTTCGTATTCTTAAAAACAAAGTAGCTCCGCCTTTCAGAACAGCAGAATTTGATATTATTTTTGGAAAGGGTATTTGCAAAATCGGAAATATTCTTGACGTAGCTGTTGATTTGGATATCGTTAAAAAAGCAGGTTCTTGGTTTAGTTTTAATGATGACAAGCTTGGTCAAGGAAGAGATAAGGCAAAAGAATTTCTTGCTAACAATCCTGAAATCTTAAATCAGGTTGAGACATTGGTTAGAGAAAAACTTGCAGAAAATGCATAGTTATAAAATTGGTTAAAAAAGAATGTGAAGTCTATTTCACATTCCTTTTTTGTGCGAATTTAGCGAATTTATTACAATTGCTTGACATTTATTCTCTTGTATGATATAAAGTTAGTGGGGTAAATGTATATTTTTGAGTCTTGCACACACTGCAAGACTTTCCTTTTGTTAAGGTAAATTTTTTGTTTGCTTATTAGTTTTATTTTCAAGAACCAATCATTTTGGGGTAATTTTCATTATAAAATTCTTCAAATCTATCTTCAAGAATTGCTTGACGTGCTCTTTGAGAGAAGTCAATCAGGAATTTCATATTATGAATTGACATTAAAGCTTGTGCTGTACCTTCTCCGCATTTATATAAATGTCTTAAATACGCTCTGGAGTGATTTTTGCAACAATAACAATCGCAATTTTCATCCAATGGACGTGGGTCATCCCAGTATTGCGCATTTTTAATTTGTT
This sequence comes from uncultured Vampirovibrio sp., assembly GCA_964503025.1. GTDB lineage: Bacteria > Cyanobacteriota > Vampirovibrionia > Gastranaerophilales > Gastranaerophilaceae > CAG-196. Next base: position 11,734 of record CAZCZF010000023.1, read on the forward strand.
TTTTACCTTCGTGGGTAAAGAATGAGCCGTGACGTGCATTTCTGGTAGGTAAGACGCAATCAAACATATCTACACCATGTTTAATACCGTCTAATAAATCTTCAGGAGTACCAACTCCCATTAAATAGCGCGGCTTGTTTTGCGGAAGCAGCGGAGCTGTAAGTTCTACAAAGTGGTTCATAGTTTCTTTATCTTCACCGACGCTTAACCCACCGATTGCACATCCTACGGAATCAATAGATGAAACAAATGCGGCGCTTTCTCGTCTTAAATCATCATAAAACGCTCCTTGGCAAATCGGGAAAAGTGCTTGTGTTGTTGATGTTTTTGCTTTAATACATCTTTCCAACCATCTGTGAGTGCGTTCCATTGCTTCTTTTGCCGTTTTATAATCACATCCGAACGGTGCGCACCAATCGAATGCCATAATAATATCCGCACCAATAGATTGCTGAATTTCCATTGAAATTTCAGGACTTATAAAGTGTTTTTTGCCGTCTTTAGGGTCTCTAAACTCAACCCCTTCTTCCGTAATTTTGCGAAGATGCGCCAGTGAAAATACTTGAAATCCGCCTGAATCAGTGAGAACAGGTTTGTTCCAATTCATCCAACCATGTATTCCGCCAAATTTTTCGATTAATTTATGACCTGCGCGAAGATACAAATGATAAGAGTTTGCGAGTATTATTTGCGCTCCTGTGTCATACAAATTGTTGTTTGTAACAAGTTTTACTGTTGAATTTGTACCAACCGGCATAAAAATCGGTGTTTTGATATCACCATGCGGTGTGTGCAAAACACCGGCTCTTGCTCCGGTGTTTTTGTCTATGTGTTCCAATTTGTAATTAAAATTATCAAATACGCTAGTCATTAATTCCTCAACCAATTCTCTCAATAAAGAGAGAGAAAATGAAGTTATTACCCGTTGAATCTTTCTTCGTCAAAAGTAATCATTTCAATCATTGATTGCCAGTTGTCAAAGATTTCTTCCGGCTTAAAGTAAAGCGCGATTTCTCTTTGTGCGCTTGTTGTTGAGTCAGAAGCGTGAATAATGTTATATTCCATAACTTGAGCAAAATCAGCTCTGATAGTTCCTACGTCTGCTTTTTGTGGGTCTGTCGCACCTACAATGTGGCGTACGTTATCAATTGCGCCATATCCTTCTATAACCATTGCTACAATCGGACCACTTGTTATGTAATGCACAAGTCTGTTGTAGAAAGGTTTTCCATAATGTTCTTCATAATGTTTTGCAGCCAATTCCGGTGTTACTTGAAGTAACTTCATTGCTACAATCTTAAATCCTTTGTTCTCAAATCTTTCAACAATTTTTCCGATAAAACCTCTTTTTACTCCATCCGGTTTAATCGCAACAAATGTTCTTTCTTCTGTTTTCATAACCTCTCCTACTTAACTATGTGCGCAGAATGACTAGGCTCATGTACCTAATCTCTTTTATTACAGCACAAAAGAAGGTAAATGTAAAGCGAAACAAAACTAAATAACTTATACAGCAAAAATTTTTATGTATGTAAACATTTGTAAAAAAACATGGCAATTATTTTCTATTTGTATACTTTTTATATATAAAGCAACATGAGGATTCAAATATGTTTTTCGGAACAGTGTCAAACACTACAATAAATGCTGATGGACATTCAATACGTATTCACAGCAATAGTTTAAGTCCATTTGGCTGTTGTAGTGGTTTGGGCAATTTTTCTCCCGGTTGTTTTGGATACGGTTTTAATCCGATGTGTGGAACAAATCCTTTTCTTTTCGGAACGGGTGCTGGACTTGGAATGGCAGTTGGCATGATGTTACCTGATATATTTAAAGGTGTCGGAAAAGCTTGCTCTTGGGGATTTAATAACCTGATAAAACCCGCATTTAATTTTGTGGGCAAAGGAGCAAAATTCCTTTGGAACAAAGCAATCGTTCCTGCTGCAAAAGGTGTTTGGAGTGCTGTTAAGTGGGCAGGAAACGGCATTTGGAATGGCATGAAATGGGTAGGAAATGGTATTAAAAAACTGTGGAATAAAATATTTTAATCCAATGTTTGTAGTTTTATCTGATTTTTTCAACTATTTTTAAAACATTTTCCTTTAATGTGTCATAATCACTGTTGTTATCAATCAGAAAATCCCAGTCTTTAACATTATCTAAATCAATTTCCGTAACATCATTTTCTCCGACAAGTTTTTCACCACGTGATTCTCGAATTTCACGTGAAGCTTCAACTCTTATCGAAATTGCACCTGCGTTTTTGAAAACTTCGTATTCGTGTTTCATTCGGACATCAGTAACAACAATATCGCCGTTTTGTGAAATGATTTTTTCAATCCAATAATCAGGGCTTTGGCTTCTTCCCCAATTGCCTAAATCAATAAGCCCTTGTCTGTATTTCGGTTTATTTGCCTCAATTTCTTCATACGTAAGATTATGTTTCTTGGCATATTCAATTTTAATAATGTCGCCCATTGCACAACGTCGAAACATAGGCATTTTTTCCATAAGAATTTTTGCTGCTGTATCTTTACCCGAATATTGTTTTCCTGAAAAAATTATAATCATTTGTTTCCTTTTGTGTATCCTTATGGTACTAAATCGATTCCGCCTTCATTAAACGGATGACATCTGCAAATACGTTTTATACCAAGCCAACCGCCCTTGATTATGCCGTATTTCTCTATTGCTTGGCGCATATATTCCGAACACGTAGGATAAAATCTGCAACGCGCAGGAGTGTATTTCGATATCATCTGATAAATATGGATTAAGCTCAAAACGAATTTTTTAACCATACTCATATTTTATCACAAGCTAAATATGTGAAAAAACAAAGCCTATTTATAGCAATTTATACACAAAAAAGCGGTTTTTGTGAAGAACCGCTTAAAAACTTTTTTTGGGGGGGTAAATGTAGTCCTGAGCCTATATTGTAACTACAAGTCCTATGTTTCTTTGGGGTAAATGTAGTTCTGAGTCTACATTGTAACTACAAATTCTATGTAATTGGGGTAAATGTATATTTCTGAATCTCTTTACTAAGCACGCACCTCATCTTTAAAATAATCTACTACGGTATCCATAACATTATCAAAGAAAAAATCCAATTCTTGTGATAGTGTCATTTCCATTTGTGATTGATGTTCGGTTTGGTTAAAACGTGATAACATTTCATTTTCGATACGCATATTCAATCTATCCTTTCCTAACTTATATTGGAATCTTGTGCTTACATTTTTTATATCGGCATTTTTTTGAAAAACTTTAGTGTTTCTGAATGTTTTGTTACAAATGTTTACATTTGTGTCGCGATAGCTTCTTGAATGTAGGATAGTTTGGCTGTAAATTTTTGTAACAAAATACTTTTGTGAGCGTTACTAAATCATATATATATGGAATATAATAAAAAAGGAAATGTGATTTTGTAATGGGTAGCAGAGTATTGATTAATTTAAAATTAAATAAAGCCCAAAATCCTTGCCCTGACATGCTTATAGCCATTGGGGGGGGGGTAGAAGCCCTATGTCTACTTGTTTGTAGCGTTTTAAATTGTTGTGAGTGTAATAAAATAATTCATCCTTATCAATATCGAGGGTGTAATTTTTGTAGTCTGAAATTACTGTTATTGCTTGGTATATACAATTGTAGGTGTATCAAAACAATTCAAAATAAGATTGCGCAAGATTATTTTTTTCCTTGAGTATGTCTATAAATGATTGCATATAAAAAATAAATCAAAATAGAAAGGAAACAAATAATGAAGAAAAAAGGATTTACCATGCCTGAAATGGTAATTACTCTTGGAATTATTGGTGTATTGGCAATAATTCTTTTGCCTGTTTTAAGAAATTCTGATGCTAATGAAAATGAACACATATTTAAAAAAGCATTTTTCTTAACAGAAAGAATCATTCAGGAAATGCGAGCAGATGAAGATTTGTATAGAGATGGTGATTTGAGCAAGCCGGTAAAAGGTGAACTTACGGATTCAACATTTTGTCAAAATTTTGCACAAAACTTTAAAATAAAATCTGATATCTCTTGTGTGGAACACGCATTTGTGAATGGTGAAGCACCGGATGGTACATTCACTACGATAGACGGTATCGTATGGAAGATTCCGATAACTACATTTGCAGATGAAATTGCAGTAGTACAAATTGATGTAAATGGTAACAAGGGACCAAACTGCTTTGCTTCTGAAGAATGCGCTAAGCCGGATAGATTTGCGATAACGGTTTATACGAAAACTGATAACGACGGTAAACCAAAACCGACTCTGGGAGATAAGGTATTGCATGACCCAGGGCTTTCAAAGGGTCTACTGCCGCAAGATTGTCGTCCACCGCTATATTCTGCGCAGTATTATGCTTGTAATGAATATGGATATACAAACGGTATGCACAAATATACATCACCGGATAACAGTAAAGAATGGTGGTATGATTATTAATACATCTTGTAATTTATAAATTACAAAAAGAAAGCTGTTATTTATAATTAATTAACAGCTTTCTTTTCTATTTTGTCTTTACATTTTACAAATTTTTATTGTCAATTTATCGTTTTTGTATTAAAATTACCTTATAAAAATAGTATTTTAAGGGGTATTCAGATGAAATTTGTTGCAAATAAAGACGACTTGTTAAACGGAATTAAAATAGTAGAAAGAGCAACTGTCGTAAAAGGTTTACAGCCTGTGTTAGCGAACGTTTTAATCGAAACAGCAAGTCCAAGTCAAATTAAACTGACTGCAACGGATTTTGATTTATCAATAATTACGCTTATTAATGCTCAGGTTGAAGAAGAAGGTAAGTTTACTCTTCCTGCTAAGAAACTTGGTGAAATTCTTTCAAGATTGAATGATGAACTTATCCATCTTGAACTAAACGGTTCTACTGCAACAATTACAAGTAAAAAGTCAAAATTTGATATTATTGGTATTTCTGCAAATGAATTTCCGCAAGTTGAAGAAAATATTGTGGAAACAGATTGTATGGAAATTGAAACAAGACCTTTTACAAAAGCAATAAGAGAAGTTGTTTCTGCTGCTGCGGGCTATGAAACAAACAATTTGCTTTCAGGTGTTGTGTGCGAAGTAAACAAAAATGTTTTAGAAATGGCAGCAACAGACGGTAACAGACTTGCAAGGGTGAGAGAAGTTGTTAAAAATAACTCTACTGACGAAGAAAAACCTTTTGAAATGCTGATTTCATCTAAGGTGCTTTCCGAGCTTTCTAAAATTTCACTTCTTGCTGATTCTGATACAATCAAAATTTGCAAAGAAATGAAAAAAATCGTAATTACAATTGACAAAACAAAAATCGTTACTCGTCTTATGTCTGGTCAATTCCCTAAGTATAATCAACTTATACCGCAAACTTTTCCTAAAGAAGCGACGGTTAATAAAGGGGATTTAATTGCAGCATTGGAAAGAGTTGCGGTTATGGTTAACGAGAAAAACAGTATTGTTAAGTTTGAATTTGCTGATAATACGCTTAAACTATCCGGTGATTCTCCTGATGCAGGTAATTCAGAGGATGAAATCGATGTTAAATACATGGCAGAACCACTTACTATTGCATTTAACTACAAGTTTATTCTTGAATTTTTGAAAATTGTAGAATCCGAAGAAATCGGAGTAAAATTAAATTCTTCACTTTCAGCAACAGTATTTGCACCGGTTTCTGATGAAGATTATTTGTATTTGGTTATGCCGGTACAATTAAGAGGATAATAAAACATCCACCTTTCCGAAAAGCGAAGCAAAAAGCGGGAAGGTAAGAATTTCAAATTGAGTGAAAACGAAATTTAGAAATTCGGGTGGGGAAATTTTGATAATGAGTGAGAGGGTTGACACCTCACCCCAACCCTCTCCTCAAGGAGAGGGAGTATATTTTTAATGATAGGACGAGCTTTTAAATTCGGAGATAATATTTCAACAGATCACATTGCACCTGGACGTTTGTTTCATTTACGTTCTGATTTGCAAGAGTTTTCTAAGCATGTACTTGAAGATGCTGATGAGAATTTTGCAAAAAATATGAAGAAAGGCGACTTTGTTGTTGCAGGTAATAATTTTGGTTTGGGTTCATCACGTGAACACGCACCGCAAATTATAAAAATTGCAGGTGTTGGTGCTGTTATTGCAAAATCTTTTGCTCGAATTTTTTACAGAAATGCAATAAATATAGGGCTGTTAGCAATTGAGTGTGATACAGACGGTATTGATGCAGGTGATGAATTGGATTTGGATATTAAATCCGGTGTTTTGAAGAATCTTACTAAAGGCACTACAACGATGATTGAACCGTTGCCGGATGTAATGATTCAACTGCTTAATGATGGTGGATTGATTGAACATATTAAGAAAAATGGCGATTTGATATTAGGTTAGGAATAAATATGCAAGATACAAAGTATTCTCTTTTTTGTCCGGCATGCGGAAGAAAAATGGCAAAAGTTTATATTCCGGATTTAGGTTTTTGTATTGATATTTGTACGGAAGGTTGCGGCGGTCTATTGTTTGATAATCAAGAATTGTACAATATCATTGATTCAGAGGAAACGCTTAATAAAATTATTCGTTATTTAGATAATGAAAGTTTTTTGAAAGTTAATGGGGCAGACGAAAGAATTTGTCCGATATGCAAAACTCCGATGGTAAAAATAGGAAATAATTTAACTGCCATTGTTGATGTGTGTAATTCTTGCGGGGCTAAATTTCTTGATAATGATGAATTACAAAAGATTAAATCAATAAAAAAAGGAGACTTTTAAGTCTCCTTTTTTAATCCTATCTTCTTATTACAGATAAGCTAATTTAACATAAATCGAACTTACAACAAGAGAGATAAGAACTACGAAAACACCATATTTCATAAATCTCAAGAAAGTAATTGGATGTCCTTCTTTAGCTGCTGATTCAGAAACGATTACGTTTGCTGCAGCACCAATCATAGTAAGGTTTCCACCTAAGCAAGCACCAAGTGACAAGCACCACCACAATGGGAATGTGTATTCAGCGCCCATTGTTTTTTGAATTTCAACAAGCATAGGTGACATTGTAGCTGTGTAAGGAATGTTATCAATAACACCGGAAATAAGTCCTGAAGCCCAAAGAATAAGCATAGAAGCTGCTTCTTGAGAACCTTGTGTTACACGTAAAATCCATTCAGCTAACAATTTAATGCCGCCAGAAGCTTCAACACCACCGATAATGATGAATAAGCCGATGAAGAAGAAGATTGTGTTCCATTCAACATCTCTTAAAATATCGGTTGGTTTTTCAAATATTAACAAGAAGCTTGCGCCGAGCATTGCAGCAACACAAGTTTCAATGTGTGTAATATCGTGTGTAACAAATCCTAAAATAACCAATGCTAAAACTGATACTGAACGAATCATAAGCGCTTTGTCAGTAATAGTTTTTGAGTTATCAATGTTTGCAACTTCTTTCATTTTTTCAGGATCAGCGTGAAGCTTTTTCTTGAATAACAAAGCTAACACTGCAAGCACAAGAATCATTATTAATGCAATTGGCAATGTTAAATTGTACACAAAATCCATGAATGAGAAATGTGCAGCTGAGCCAATAATAATGTTTGGTGGGTCACCGATTAAAGTTGCTGTACCACCGATGTTTGAAGCAAAAATTTCGGTTAATAGGTACGGAAGCGGGTCAATTTCAAGTTGACGAGCAATGAAAAATGTAATCGGCATAATAAGAATAACTGTAGTTACGTTATCCAAAAATGCACTTGTTACTGCTGTAAATACACCAAGTGCTACAAGAATTGAAATAGGATGACCTTTTGTGTGTTTTAAAAGTTCATTTGCAATGTAATTAAATACACCGCTTCTTGTAGTAATACTTACAATAATCATCATTGATACAAGTAAAAAAATTACGTTGAAATCAACAAAATTGATAAAGTAATGTGGGTTTAAAACTCCACCTACAGCTTTAATTTGGCTAACTAAGCCTAAAAAAATAGTTACGCCTGCACCAAGAAGTGCAATTGTAACTTTCGGGATTTTTTCAGCAGCGATAAAGATATACGCTAGAACTAACAATCCCGCAGATATCAGCACGTTATGAGCTGATACAAAGTTGTGAATCAATTCCATATCTTTTCTCCTCTATACAAATTTATTCTATCATAAAAGAGTTTATTTATGTTACTATTTTTTATATGAGTACAAATTTTAGTTTTCTCAAAAAAGTTGATAAAGATTTATTTGAAATAATTGAAACTGCCGAAAAGCTATATCGCGATGAGTATTTTGAGCAGTGTATGACTCAAACAAGAAGGTTTGGGGAAAATGTTTGCAAAAAAGTTTTGGGTAATAAACGAACTCTGGAAAGTAGTTTTGACGATATGCTTGCAACGCTTAAAGATAATGTTTCCGGAATGCAGGAAAAAGAATTTGTCGAAGATTTGTATTTTTTAAAAAAACATGGCAACAAATCTACCCACGCTGTAAAAGTTCAGCACGATGGTATGGAGGCGCTTGAATGTTTGCAAAGAGCTTTTGAAGCTGCAATAAGTTATTGCGTGTATTCAAAAGGTGCAAGTAAAAATATTTTGAAGTTGCGATATGATACCGAACTTTTGGTAACGGGTCAAAAATCTAAAAAAACTTTGGCAGAAAAGTATAGGAATGCCAAAAAAATGACTTCTAACCAAAATCCTAACTCTTCCCCGAAGGAAAGATTGCAAAAACAGTTCTCTAAAACGAAATCGCAAAAACCTAAAACAGGTGTTTCAGGGTTTTGGATTTTTGTTGGAATATCCTTTGTTGTTTCAGTTTTAATGATGATTTTGATGTGGGCTCTTTTAAAATAAAATTTAAAAAAATTATCAAACCAGATAGCGCATTAAAATTCTCATCAAATCTTCTTTTTTGTGAAACCCGCTAAAACGTTCCATTTCTTTGCCGTTATTAAATATCAGAAAAGTCGGAAAAGAGTGTATTCCAAATCGAATTGCAATTTCTGCACTTTCATCCGTATTAACTTGCCCAATCCAAACCTTATCCATTTGTATAAGTTCACTTTCTTGTTTTTGGCAATAACCGCACCAAGGTGCATAAAATTCAACAAGTTTTAATCCGCTTTTTGTTTCATTACCAAAGTTGGTTGAATCTAATTTCTTTAGCATAATACCCCTCCCAAACTTAGTTTAAATAAAATAAATTAATATTTTATTCTCTAATCGGGCATAATCTGTTTATAGAGAGGGGAAACGTGAAATACGTATCATTTGCTTTGTATCATTCCACCCATCCTAAAATGCTGTTGTTCCACCTATCTTCAGTTTTTTACACTATTATTAAAATTTTTTATTGTGTTCTGTAAAATTGTCGAGCTTGTTGTTTTTGTATATGGCAAATAAATGACTTTTGCTCCGACATTTTTTAATTCGCTCTCGTATTCATTCCATTTATCTGTTCCTTGCCAATCAGAACCGACAAATAATACATCATAGTGGTATTTATGCCAAGCTTTAATTTTGTCCAAATCTTCTTGCAAAACAACTTCATCGACATACTTAATGGCACTTACTATTGCCATTCTTTCATCTTGTGGGATGAATGGTTTTTTATGCTTGTATTGCGCTGCTTCATCGGATGTTATACCAACAATTAACTTGTCACATCTGGCTTTTGCATTTTCAAGCAAATTCAAATGTCCTATATGGAATAAATCATAAACTCCTGTTGTATATCCTATTATCATTATTTTGTTCCCTCTACTCTTCTATTAAGTTACGCAGCTTTTGCAAGTCTATTTCTTCTATATGCAACAAGACAGATTACTCTCTCTCTCTCTCTCTCTCTCTCTCTCTCTCTCTACGCCCGCGCGAATTTCAGCCATGTTTAAGAATTGTTCCAGTATATACACGAGCCATTTTTGGTCAGGTTTTAATGCGTTTATATCGAACTTTTTAAATTCTTTTCTTTTCGGACCTTCCCAATCTTTTAACCAAACTCCTACGGCTCTTGGCATTGGCAATTTTTTATTCGGAATTAAATTCGGATACTTCTTTGCAAACAATTCCCTTATTAAATATTTATTTTCACCGTTGCGAACTCGTTGCAAATCTAACTCACAGCCCATTTTCATATATGCATACGGCATAATTAAATTAATTCCTACAATTTCAGCAGGATTTAAATATGAATTTAAGCTTCCTTCTGCAAACTCGTGGCTAATAAAAGCATGAACATCTATTCCATCGCCCTTTCTGTATGGTTCAAAAATATCATTAATATTCACACCGTTTATTAATATTTCCTTCGGATCTAAATAGATATATCTTTTAATAAAATCTTCATATTTCCAATCCTTTGATAACAGACCATCTAAACCACCAAATATAGAATCCGCATTTTCGCCACTTAAAATATATTCACAACCATCATTTTTTGCTGTTAAAAGCGTTTTATAAATTTGTGGTTCTATGGAATGAAACGGACTTTTCTTATTTTTTGCAAGTACAGGAATGGATTTTTCATAATCTTCCCAAGTTATATCTACAACTTTTAACTCTAATCCGCAAACTTCAGCAATCTTTTGTGCTTGCTCTACTTCGTTAACAGAACCCTCTGCCAATGTTCTCATTGTATAGGCTTTAGCACCTTTCGGCAGATACGTAGCCAATATAGCACTATCCATTCCGCCTGATAACATTATTCCCGTTTTGTTTAAATCAATGTTTTCTAATTGTTTTTTTATGGATTTATCAATGTCGTCTGCATTATATACAACATCAGATTTGCTATAATCTCGGCGTTTAAAGTTTGGTAATACTCCTTCAGTCCACTCTATATTGTCATTAGCAACATATCGTAGTTCTAAAAAAGAACTCATACAATAGTTTTTATCTACGATAGCTTTTTTATTCATTTATCTAATCCTCATTATCAAATATTTCTCTATGCAGTTTTTCAATTTCTTGTTCTGATTTATCTTCAAACATGTAATCGTGATTTCTTAGGTCTAAATTATTTGGAAAATTCATGTATTCACCATAATAAAAATGTAAATAGTCCTCTAATTTGTTCATTACATAATACGTTTCATTTTCAAAATTTATTGTTTTCAAAGGAAATATCATATCTGTAGGAAATAATCGCTTACCTCTCGGATAAAGCTGTTCTATTGCCATACAAATTGCACCTTTATCAGAAGAGTGCATATATTTTTGTTTGTACACATCATTCAGTGATTCAATTTTATTTACTAAATCTGAAGGCAAATCCTTAGTATAACTACCGTTTTTGAATTTTATTTCACTTAATTGTTTTACCAAATTATTTTTATCTTTCATCCAGTAATCCCAAAATTCATCACTATTTTCACAATAATCAAATGGAAATAAATCTACAAAGATTCCGCCTTTTACATTTTTAAAAACGAATTTTGCAATTTTACCGTCATGATGATAAAAATACATAATTTCATACTTTTGTGAATTTGTATTTACATAATCAAGAAGTTTGTCAAAATCTTCTCTAAGGATGCCTAAATCTACATCATCATCCCAAGGAATGAAACCTTTATGTCGATATGCTCCTAAGGCAGTTCCTCCTCTTAACCAAAAAGACACACCTATTTTGTCGCAAATTTGTTTTAGTTCTTTCATCAAATATGCTTCCAACAATTGTTTCTTTCTTATATTCCCTTTTGCTTTTGGTAGTTGTGTTATATCAATCAAATAATTAAAACCATTTAAAACCTTATTTTCTAAATCGTTAATCTTATTCAGTAGTTTTCTATTATTTATTGATTTTATTCTCAAGCCAAAAATTGTAACTATTTTATAATATCCCTCATTCCTAACTGAAAATATATTTTGCAATTTAGACATTTTTGTTTCTCCTAAATTTTATTTTTATTCCTAAGATTGTTATGATTTTATGCGTTTTATTTTTGTTATTTTTTATAGAAAAGATATTCTCAATTAAGGTGTTTTTAGTATTATCACGTCGATAAATTCTTATTCCAAATAAATATATTTTTTCTTCTTTTGCATTCGATTTTTTGCAAAAAATTTTAGATAACAATTCTTGCTTTTTGTACTTTTTTATATTTTCTTCAAACCCTGTCATCATCAGATATTTTTTGTATTCTGAATTTAACGGATGTAAAGCTGTTAATTTCCAAGGCTTTGCTTTTCCGGTAAAATGAACGATTCCAGGATTCAATTTAGCTTCCATCTCTTCATCTGCAACATAAAAATGTGTTGATTCACATCCTATATATGCAGGAGAGCCAATATTCCAACGCAATGGCAGGTATATACATTTTCCATTTAATACTCCGTTCAGAATATCTTGATCCTGCAATATTATTTGTTCTTTGTGTTCATTATAATAAGCCATGGATTTTTTTACCAAATCAAAATCCCTTAATTTTTTCATATCGAATATTATCATTCCGGCATTGAAATATTTATTTTCAGGTGGTAAATTCAACCTTTCAACATTCGCTTTGCTTAATTCATCCTCGACCACTCCGGCAATATAATCATCTATGCGACAACTCCATAATTTCTCCAAATCATCCTCTGCCAACATATCACAATCCATATAAATACATTTTTTCATATCTTGCGGTAATACCTCAGATAAAAATAATCTGTAATATGTAGTAACACTTATCCAATTGCGATTTAACGGTAATTGCGAAAAATCATAACCACTAACATCTACATAATTAATATTAAAATCTCTCTTTTGTTTTAAACTATTTAATTTCTTTTTATTTTCATCGGTTAAACCGGTA
>CAZCZF010000024.1:0-23990 GCA_964503025.1 uncultured Vampirovibrio sp.
CAATTCTTATTATTAAATATTTTTACAAAAATTTACAATTGTTTTTTGGTCTAAAGTTTCTTTTTTTAAGAAAAAATCGAAACTTATAAATCATTCTAAATGCACCATTTAAGAGATTTTAGTTTAAATTTCTTATCAAGAAAAAAATATTCAAAAACACATCTTTACATTTTCTTTACAATTCATAAAAATCAGGCAATTTTTATTTTGCCCAGCTTTTAAATAAATATGTAAGTTGGTATAATTAACTTGTATATCAAGAAGTATATGTGTATGATAAACAAAATCAGTGTAGATACAACAACTAGCAGAATATATAGCAAAAATGCCCGTATGAATAAGGATGAAAGCAATCAGCAAGAACCAAGTTTCAAAGGGGCAGGTAGCTTTTTGTTGCAAGGCATTCAGTATTGTGAAAGAATGCCGATGGTGAATGTTGCTGTCATAGATTTGTTGTCTGCAATACTTCCGCGTACGGTTGTTGAATCAAGAACCAACTGGTTTGCAGGGTTTGAAGCTTTTAGAAGAGAATCCTCTGGACTTGTTGTAAACTGCTTGATTCCGAGTTTCATAGCGTTAGGCTTCGCTAAATTACTCAATGGCAGCATTATGCCTAAAGGAGCAAATTTATCAGAATGTTGGGCAGATAGTTCTCTCATCAATGAAGCTAAAGAATATTATAACAATGCAAAATCTTCTGACAAAATAAAGGAAGCTCTTAAAGGCATTCTTGGTGACATAGAAGGATACAACGGTAAAAATAAAGTTGTATTCAAAGATACAAAAAACCTGTCAGCCGAAGAATTAGATAAATATGCTGAAAAATTAGCTAAAATAGCTGGTTCAAATAAAAACGATAAACAAGTTGAAAAAGAAGTTAAAAGTATAAGTGATGAACTTATTAAGAAATTACATGTTTCTGAAAACATAAAGATAGCAGGAATTAAAAACGAAGTGAAAGCATCATCCGTAAATGGTATGCTTGTTGATTCGGTGAAATTTTATAAAGGTTTTCAAAAAGTAGCGGGAACAACTACAATAGAAGAATTTGCAAAGAGAAGCAAAAATCTTGTTAAAGCAAAGAGTGCGTTGGGTCTTGCAGTAGTACTACCGCTTGCAATTTCTATGCAGTACATTAACCGTTGGATTACCGGAAAAGTTTCAGGAGTTAAAGGCGCACCGATATATGATGATTTTGCAAAAGGTGAGAATATCGAAAACAATAACTCAAAAGAAGGGTTATTAAAGCAAAAAATAATTTCAATATCTTCAATGTTGGGTGTTTCATTACTTTCAATGATGAAAAAACCGACATTAGGAATGTTGGAATTTAAAGGCATGTTCCCAACGATGGATCAAGCAAGAATAATATCTACAGCAACATTCTCTTCTCGTATGGCTGCTGCTGATGACAAAAACGAACTAGCAGAATCAACCGTTCGTGACATAGCAACATTCTCTGGATTGTATTTCTTGGGTGATTATGCGGATAAAGCAAGTGCAACTCTTATTGAAAAAAGTAGAGGCATCAAATTGCTGAACGATTCTAAACCGATTTCTAAGGACGCAAATGCTCTTCAAAAATTCTGGCATTGGGTAAAAGATGTTCGTGTAAAATCTTCTGACGAAGTGGTAAGTAAAACTCAAGAAATGCTTAAAGCGCAAGGTTTAGAACCTAACGCTGACCAGCTTAAAACAATTGAAAAGGAATTAAAACAAGCAATAAATTGGCGTTCTACTTGTCAGGCAGCAAGTATTGGTGTATCATTAATCTTGTTAGGGATTTTAGTTCCAATTTACACCAGACGAAATACAAAGAAAAAACATGAACAGGCATTAAAGCTTGCTCAAGAAAATGCGAAAACACAAATCAATGAAAAAGAACAGCCGGAAACCGTAACACCTTTGAATGTAAAATATTCAAAGTTGACAGCAGGTTTCAGAGCAGAAAAACATTAAGGTCGTTATGAAAGTACAACAAACTCAACAAATTACAGTACAGAAACCTCAATTTAAAGGGATTATTGACAACAGCTTCCGTTATTTAGCAACCAATCAGGCTGTTGGTGCAAATGCTGTTGACTTTACTTTTATGGTATCTCCAAGAACGGGCAGTGACTTTAAAAAACGTGGTCCAGCAGCAGGTATGGAAACTTTTAGACGTGAAATTATGGGCACGGTCAATGATTCATGCATTGGATTGTATGGTGCAGCTGCCGGTGCAGCCATTGCAATTGGATTAAATAAACAATATCAACTTAATGCAAATCGTATATTTACTGCTCCAGAAACATTAAATATATTGGCTAATAACAAAGCTGAACAAATTAAAACAAAAGGCTCTCAGCTTGATTATATTAAGAAAACTCTTTCTGAGGTAAAAGCATATAATCCGACATCAACACATGCTGATTCTGAAGGTTTTGTAAAGCTTTCTCAAAAAGCAATTGATGAAACGGCAGAGCTTTTAAATGAAGCTCTGAATCAAAAGCAAGATTTTAAAATTTGGGAAGGTAAAAAAACTGCAAACGGCAAAAGAGTATTAATAAATAAATTGATTGAAGATACAGGTGCTGAATCAAGATACATACTAGAATCTGCTGATAAGAAAATTTCCAGCGAAACAAATCTCAAGTCTCTATTGGATGATATTTACATTGTTTCTGATTCGTTTAACAAAGACAAAGTAAAGGAAGCTTTTGTTTCACAGATTAAATCAGGAGAAAATGTAAGTCAAAATGCGTTCATAAAGAAACTTTCTCGTTTTATGAAAACTCGTGCTGCTGCAGGTTTTGCTGTTGGTTCACTTGTTGGTCTATCTGTTCAACCTATAAATATGTATTTAACAAAGTTAAAGACAGGTACGGATGGTTTTGTAGGTGTTGAAGGTCGTTCTAAAGACAATAGCAACGGATTTAAGGGAATAAAAGTTGCAAGCAGTGCCGCTTTCATTAGCATGATTCTTGCAACATTAAATATGTCACCATTGCAATTCCTTAAAACACCATCTAAGTTTATGGATAAAATGTCATTTAACGGAAAAATGCCAACGGTAAACCAATTGAAAGGTATTTACGGAGTGACAATTATTTCAAGAATATTCTCTGCCAGAGATAAAGACGAGCTTAGAGAAGTTCTTACAAAGGATACGCTTGGGTATTTAAGTTGGCTTGTCCTTGGCGATATTGTAAACAAGCTTACTGCTGATCGTTGGGATAAGACTGTTATGAACTACAAGGCAGGTTTTGCTGATGTAAAAAATTGCTTTAAACGTACGTTTAATGCTTCTTTGAAAACAAGAGATGAAATTCTTATTGAAACACTTGCTACAAATGGAGTTCAAACAACTAAGAAACAAGGCGACAAGCTAATTGCAAAAAAATTCAGCGAAATGTCAAAGGATTTGGATAAGCTTGCACCTGAAGTTAAAAAAGTAACAAGAAAACGTTTAAGAGTGCTTAACGGTGCACAATTTGCAGGATACTTGTTCTCCGGTCTTGTTCTTGGCTTGGGTATTCCAAACTTGAATATTTACATTACTAATACTCTTGACAAGAAAAGAAAGGCTGCAAAAGCCGCAAAGGCAGAAGAGAAGGTTGCATAATTCTCTAATGCAATTTTAATACTGCATAATGGCGCTCTGAAGTACCGTTTTCTTTTCTGTATGAGTAGAACAGATCGTTGTTACAACTTGTACAATATGGGCAAATATCAATTTTATTAACACCAATTTCTTCAAGTTGGCGCGCATTAATTTTTTTGAGATTTACATTTCTGTTAAGATATAACCCTGTAGTATCTTTTACGGTTGCTAACAGCTTATTCCTAACTTCTTCGGAAACTTCATAGCAACAAACTGAAATTGCAGGCCCGATTACCGCAATAATATCCTTCGGAGTTGAACTGCTTATTTCATTCATTTTTTTTACCGTTTTTGTTGCAATTTTGGCTGCCGTTCCCCGCCATCCGGCATGAGAAATTGCTCCGATTTGATTTTTTACATCGTAAAAAATCAAAGGTGTACAATCTGCAAATTTTAAACAAATCGTATCTTTGTTGTTTTTAAGAATAAGACCGTCTGTATCCGGATAATCAAAACGAGAGTCGACAACTTCAACATTACTGCTATGAGTTTGCATTGGGTGTATTATGCGTTCTGAATCAGGAAAAATCACAGATTCCCGAGTTGTAAAATATGCAGTTACGCTCGGCAAAAAATCACTTTTTAAGACTTTTTTACCTTTATATTCATCAAAATAAAACAGAATAAGCCTACCATTCTTTTAATATATAAGAGCCGACAATATCTTTTCCAAGAGTAAAGTTTACGGTAATGCCTTGTCCCTCATATTTTTGGGGCAAAGGTGCACAAGGTGAAGATTTTTTTATTATCTTAATAACCCGACTATCAAAATCATTATTATTGGAAGTTTTGGCTAATTTTACATTAGAGACTTTTCCTGATTTATTAATATCGAAAGTAACATCTGATGATAATGCAACTTCTTCAAAAACTGCGCCGGAGGAAACATGTTTTTGTAAATTTATCATATACAAAGCCCAATTTTCAAGTAATTCCTGTTCAGCAGTTTTGGTAGCTTGTTTGGGTTGACAATTAGCTTGATATATTCTTATTCCGGCTAAGGCTACTAATATAACAAGTAATACCGAAATTACAGGTTTCATTTTATTTGATATAATCATAAATTCCTCCAAAATTTATCTTTCAATCTATTATACTTATTATTGCACAAAATACAAAATTAAACCTTTTTTAGTTCATTTAAAGGATTTCAAACACTTTGAAATATAGTTTAATGTATTAGGAATAGTATACAATTGGAGATAATTATGGATATATTTGCAGTCATAGGGCTGTTTTTGGGATTAGGCTTTATTTTGACAGGGCAAGCGCTTGAAGGCGGTAATATAGGACAATTACTTCAAATAACAGCGGCATTCATCGTACTTGGTGGTACATTGGGTGCGGTTGTTTTAAGTTTTCCTCCACAAATTTTATTATCTGCAATAAAAATGCTTAAGAATGTATTTATGCCACCAAAGGTTGACTTAAATGCTTTAATCACTGAAATTGGCGGATTTGCAACAAAAGCAAGAAAAGAAGGTATTATTTCTCTTGAAAAAGAAGCATATAATGCTTCGGATGAATTATTGGCACTTGGATTGGGTGCAGTTGCCGATGGTACTGACCCTACACTTGTTCGAGAAATGTTGGAAAACCAAATTGAACAATTGGAAAATCATGTAAACAATGCAGCAAAAGTGTTTGAATCGTTCGGTGGATATTCTCCGACATTAGGTATTATCGGTGCGGTTCTCGGTTTGATTCAGGTTATGCAAAACCTTTCTGACCCATCAAAGCTCGGTGCCGGTATTGCCGTTGCTTTCGTTGCAACAATTTACGGTTTATTTGCAGCAAACCTCATTATGATTCCTATTAGTACAAGAATTAAGTTTATTTATCAAAAAGTATTTCTTTATAAAAACATGATTTTGGAAGGTATTTTATCTATTCAAGCCGGCGAAAGTCCTGTTTTGATTGAAAGAAAGTTACAGTCATTCATATTTAGTGAAGGTAAGGACGAGAAAGCAAATGGCTAAAAAAAAGAAACCACCTGAACATGAAAACCTTGAAAGATGGCTCGTTTCTTACGCAGACTTCATAACGCTTTTGTTTGCGACTTTTGTTGTTTTGTACGCACTTGCACAAGTTGACGCAACCGATTTCGCGAAATTAGAAGAATCTCTCAAAAATGCATTTAGCCAAGGTGGAACTCTTTTTGATGGACAGCAAGCTATCATGGACGGTAGCGACTCGCTTTTTGACCAACAACAAGCAAATTCATTTATTCCAAGTCTCATGCTTGAATATATAAGCCCTAAATATGAAGAAGAATCTTTCAGAGAGATTGAAGAAAGTATTGAAGAATTAACAAAAGCAGGAGAATTAGACGGAATTTCAGCAAAAAGGACAGACAAAGGTTTGTTATTGACTTTTGATGATAAATATTTGTTTGCTCCGGCATCGGCATACCTTGACAGAGATGCAAAAAAACTTTTAGATAAGGTAGGAGTACTTATTTGCAAAAAATTTGTACTTCACGCCATGAGAGTAGAAGGGCATACGGATAGTTCACCGATAAGCACAAGCCAATATCCTTCAAATTGGGAATTATCAGCGGCGCGTGCATCTTCGGTTGTAAGATATATGATTAACCGTTTTAAATTCGCACCATCACTATTCTCTGCAATCGGATATGCCGATACTCGACCGCTTGAAACTGCAATTTCTCCTAAAGATCCGGCAAACAGACGTGTTGAAATTCTTATTCTCAAAAACAAGTATAAACGCCAGTTTGAAACACAAAATGACAGCACATTAAAATTAACTAAAAAACAGCAAGAGGCAATTCAAAAAGAACGTCAAAGAATAATCAGAACTGTTGAAGGTGACTCAATTTCTCCTGCAGCCAGAAAACTTCTTGAGGATAACCAAAGACGAATTCAAGCACAAAAAAGTGAAAAACTTTCTAAGAGTAGCATGGAGCTTTATGTAAATTTGGATTCTGACGGTAATTCTGATGATGGTATGCCAAAAATTGAAAATCAAGTCATTAAATTAAATTCTAATATACCGGAAGATGAGGATTTCGGCTTATGATACAATACGCTGTCGGGATGTCGCTCGGTCCTTCATCATCCGTTGAAAGCGGAGTCGCAGTGCGAGAAATTGCAACCGGTAATTTAATTTATGTGGATAAACTCTTTTCTATGAATGATGTTCAACTTTTTTTTGATAATTACACATCATTAAAAGATTCAATATTTTGTATTTCGCTTCCTTGGGATAATACAATGATGGATGGGAAATGGCGCGTTTTGTCCAAGCCATATCAGCTTATACACTCAAAAGAAAATGAATTTTTAAATCGCGACAACTGGATGCAAAGATTTTCAACTCGCGGTTCTGAACTTTTTGCAAACTTATGCAAAGAGGGGATAGATATTTCACGATTTGAAGTCTATTTAACAAGGCAAAGATTTAACTTATATTCAAACTTCAAAGAACGTTCCAGCGCCGATTGCAAGTTTTTGCAGTCAGCTTTAAAATACGAATTTGGATTTGATTCTCTTCCCAACAACATGATGCCGGTTGCTCAACTTGAAGCAATTGTCGGATGTTTATTGTGCGAAGAAAAGCTAAATGGTAATACAAAAACTATTTTTAAATTCAAAGAAATGGATGTTATAAATATTTAAGTTTTTTAAACAACAAAAAATACCCGAAACCTGAGTCTCGGGTATTTTATTTTACAAATAAATGTCAAACTACTTGATTTCAACAGTAGCACCAGCTGCTTCAAGTTGTTCTTTAAGAGCTTTTGCTTCGTCTTTCTTAACGCCTTCTTTAACAGCTTTTGGAGCGCCATCAACTAAATCTTTAGCTTCTTTCAAGCCAAGACCTGTGATAGCTCTTACTTCTTTAAGAACTGCGATTTTCTTATCAGCAGGAACAGAAGCTAAGATTACGTTTACTTCAGCATCAGCATCATCAGCAGGTGCAGCAGCTGCAGCAGGAGCAGCAGCAACAGCTACAGGAGCAGCTGCAGATACGCCGAATTTTTCTTCCATAGCTTTTACTAATTCAGCAGCTTCTAATAAAGTTAATTTTTCAATTGATTCTAAAATTGCTTCAATACTCATTGTTATTTTCTCCTTTTTTGTTTTTTACTAATATAATTTTGTTTGCATATAAATACTATGCGATTTTTAGTCTATGCAGACTTTTGGTCTCTAACTGCTGCAACAGCTCTAACAAGAGATGACATAACAGCGTTGATAGATCCAACAATACCGGAAGCCGGTGAGTTGATACTTCCAAGCATTTTTGCGTAAAGTTCTTCTTTTGAAGGAAGATTTGCAAGTGCTTTTGCATCTTCTGCTGACATTAATTGTCCGTCCATTGCAGCAGCGATGATTTCACCTTTTTTGGTATCTTTAATAAATTTTGCTAAAGCCTTAGCCGGTGCTACCTGATCTGCAAAACCAAAAGCAATTGCAATCGGTCCTGTTAATTTTTCAGCTAACACTTCGTAAGGAGTGCCCTTGATAGCGATTTTTGCAAGGGTATTTTTTGTAACCATGTAGTCACCACCATCTTTTTGAAGAGCTCTTCTTAAGTTAGTGATTTCTTCTACAGTAAGACCCTTGTATTCGGTAACAATGGCAACTTGTGCTTTATCAATTTTTTCTTTGATAAGAGCTACCTTATCATTTTTGAAAGCTTTTGTTGACATTTTTTGCTCCTTTTTTTATATAATTTTCGGATTATTTTCCGTTCGACCTTTTCTTTTTCATACAAAAAAGATTTTGCAACCTTTTCTGTTTAATCGCAAAATCCAATACTTCTATAAATATGCTATTTATTTTTGTTTTCGGATAATCTAGGCTAGCTTGCAACGCAAATTAAATTCATATTTGAATACTAACTGTCTGCGATTATATTAATATAAATACCAGAAGCAAGTTTCATTGTCAAGCATAATGTAAAGTTTTGTAAGTTTCTTTTCAATGCTTGTGATAATATACAACGACGGGCGGAAGTTTCACTTCCGCCCGTCGTTTCTTATAAATAAAAATCCACTACTCTTTTAGGAATGATTCGTAATTTCTAGCCAACAGGTGAGTCTTAACCTGATTAATTAAATCAAGAGCAACACCAACCATGATGATTAGAGATGTAGCACCAATACCTTGCAAAGTTGTAATTCCAGTAATATAGCTTGCGAATGCCGGAACTAATGCGATAAAACCTAAACCAAGAGCACCTATAAAAGTTGTCTTTGTCAAAATCTTATCCAATGCTTCTGCAGTTGGTCGTCCCGGTTTTATACCCGGAATGGAAGAACCATACTTTTTCAAGTTATCTGCAATATCCTTTGGTTGCATATTCGGCATTATTGAAGCATAGAAGAATGTTAATGCTACAATCATTACAAAATATATTGCGTAATATGTAGCTCCACTTGGATTAAATATTCTGTTTAAAACAAGCACAACATCCTGTACCCAACCAGCCGGTAAGTTCGCTTGTCCTACCAAACTTAATATAGTAGATGGGAAAAGCAGAATTGCTACTGCAAAGATAATCGGCATTACACCACCTGGATTAAGTTTAAACGGAATAAATGTGTTAACTCCGCCATAAACCTTATTTCCGACTTGTCTTTTAGGATTAACAATTATTACTTTTCTGATAGCTTCTTGCATAATTACAATGAAAATCATTGTAACAAAGAATATTGCCAACAATAGCAACAAATTCCATCCTAAAGAAGGCTGCCCTGATATCATTTGAGCAGTTCTATCAGCATATAAAGGTATACCTGACAAAATACCTACAAAAATGATAAGCGAACCACCGTTACCGATACCTTTTTCAGTAATCAATTCAGACATCCACATAACTAAAATAGAACCTGCTGTTAATGTAATTACAGAAGATATATAGAACATAGTATGATTCAAGCCTGAAGTTATTGAACCTTGTAAGTGAGAAAGATAGCCCATAAATATTACGGCTTGGAATGCTGCAAGCACAACCGTAAATAATCTTGTATATTGAGAAATCTTGCGTCTGCCTGCTTCACCATCTTCTTTTTGTAATTTTTCAAGAGCCGGAACAATTACAGCCATCAATTGCATGATAATTGATGATGTAATGTATGGTCCGATACCAAGTGCAAATATAGAAACTTTACCAAGCGCACCACCAGAGAACAAATCCAAAAAACCTAAGATATTGTTTCCGGATGCAATTCTTGAGAAAATTTCATTATTGATACCAAAAATCGGCAAATGAATGCCAAGACGGAACAACAAAAGCATTATGAAAGTGAAAATCAATTTCTCTTTCAAGCCTGATGCATTCCACATTGACATCAAATCTGCTGTTGTCGGAATTCTCATTCCTCCACTTACTCCTGCCATTATACTAATTCAACCTTTCCGCCTGCTGCTTCAATTTTTTCTTTTGCTGATGGAGTTACATAGTTTGCTTTAACAGTAATAGCTTTTTTGATTTCTCCATTGCCTAAAATTCTCAAACCATCGCTAGAAGGATGTGCTTTTCTGATTTCTTTCAATGATTCCAAAGAAATTTCAGTAATTTCCAAATCAGCAAGTCTGCCAACATTGATTTGAGCATAATTTCTTGCATTGATAATTTGGAAACCTTTTAATTTAGGTAATCTTCTGTATGCAGGCATTTGTCCACCTTCAAAACCTCTTTTTGCTGTTCTGCCTGAACGTTGCCCTTCACCGTTATGACCGCGGCAAGATGTTTTACCATGTCCTGATGAACGGCCTCTGCCAACTCTTTTTGATTTGCCTGTTGCACCTTCAGCAGGTCTTAAATCTTCTAATGTTATATTTGTCATTGTTTAATTCCTTTCTATAAAAATAAGTGAATGAACGAATAGGTAAATAAGATGTATTATTTATTATGAGCAATAGCGAAATTTACAACTTATTCACTTATTCGCTCATTCACCCGTTTACACTGAATCTATCCAACGATTTCTACTAAGTGAGAAATCTTATTTACCATACCCATAATTGTTGCTGAATCAAAATGTTCTACAACTTGGTCTTTCTTTGAAAAGCCCAATGCTTTTGCGACTTTTCTTTGTGTTTCAGAAGCGCCGATTAAGCTTCTTACTAATTTTATTTTAATTTGTTTTGCCATTTTTATTTCCTTTACTTCTTAGACTTTCCACGGATTTGCATTTCTTTGCATCAGCACGTGTGTCTTATTATCTCATTTCAAATTCTAACTGAAAATAGCCTACCGGTTTAATAATTTTGAGAGGTAATACGCTTATATTTAATCCTCTCATTTAACCCTAGTTTAATAATTCAGCCATTGTCAAACCACGTTTTTTAGCAGCTTCGTTAAATGGTCTTAATGATTTAAGAGCTTCTAATGTAGCATTTGCTGCGTTTAAAGGTGATTTTGAACCTAAAGATTTTGAAAGTACGTTTTCAATACCTGCAAGTTCCAATACGAAACGTACTGCACCACCTGCGATAATACCTGTACCTTGAGATGCCGGTCTTAACATAACTGCACCTGCACCTGATCTACCTGTAATAGGGTGTGGAATAGTTGTTTTGAAGATAGGCACCGTAATAAGATTTTTTCTACCATCAGCAATTGCTTTTTGGATAGCAATGATAACTTCTGAAGCTTTAGCACAGCCAACACCTACTTGACCTTTTTTGTTACCAACAATAACAATAGCTCTGAAGCTTAATTTCTTACCACCTTTAACAACCTTTGTTACACGACGGATTTGAACAACTTGTTCTTTCCATTCTGATTCAGGTTTTTCTTCTCTTGTTTCTACTTTTTTCTTTCTGCCACGAGATTTTTTCGCTGGAGCGTCTTCTGTAGTTTCTGCAACAGCTTCTACAACTTCTTCAGTTACTTCTACTGTTTCTTCTACTTGTGTTTCAATTTTTTCTTCTGACATGTTAAATAAACCTTTCTATTCTTTTTCTAACATATTGTATTTTGCTTTTATTTTATATAGACAATCAAATATTCAATTACAAAAAAACACCATAAATACGGCATTTACGAAATATTCAATTGTGGGTTATTTCTGACAAAAGAAATTGTAATATAAAAGTGTATAAAATGCAATAAGATAAAGTTACAAAACTTAATTTTTACAAGGTTTTCGCAAAAAATTAACATCACTCTTTTATTTCTACAAAGGCAAACCCTCGAAGCACAACACTTCGAGGGTCATTGAAAGGACCTTTATTATCGTTACTTAACACAATTCACAGACCAACTTTTTGTAGAAAGTCGGTAGAGTTATCGTAAGCTAATCTGCTTACAGCAAATTCAAAGCAATCTGCGGTTGTTGGTTTGCAGTTGACAACAATGTTGCCGTTGCTT
Source organism: uncultured Vampirovibrio sp. (assembly GCA_964503025.1). Classification (GTDB taxonomy): domain Bacteria; phylum Cyanobacteriota; class Vampirovibrionia; order Gastranaerophilales; family Gastranaerophilaceae; genus CAG-196. The sequence goes on from CAZCZF010000024.1 coordinate 11,990, forward strand.
GTTGCAGAATCTGATATTTGATATAGTTAGAAGATTCTGTTGCCGCGTCTGCATCTTTGATTGTTGATACTGCTTCTGTCAAGTTTTCTCTTTGTACATCAGTTGCTTCTATTGCAGAATCCAATCTGTTCATATAAGCACCAATTTTGGTACATCTTAGAGAAATATTATCGATAGCATCATCAATGTGATCAATAAACGCTCTTGCTGTTGAATCATTTGTATAAATAGAATTACAAATTGCTGTCAATGTAGCACCGTTAATGTTGTCATTGTTTACCAAGCCATCTTGTATCATCTGGTAAGTCAATTCATTTGCATACCATTGACCGTCCTCAGCTTTGTAAGTATGAGTATCATCTTCTGCGGCAACACTGGAGAAATCCATGTTGGTAATTGAAGAACTTGTACTAAAACCAAATATCATTGACGCTTTTGCACTTGCAAACAAGAATGAATCCATTGTAATAACGCATCGTTTATTAGAATACAAACCTACTTGCAAATTAATATCTGTTGTTCTTGAACCATCTAGCAAATAAGTGTCATTGAAATCTGTAATTTCACATAAACGGTTAATTTCATCCATTCTTTGTGTAACTTCCAGAGCAATCGCATTCAATGACGCTGAACCATAAGTTCCGTTCGCTGCTTGCATAGTCAAGTCTCTGATTCTTTGTAAGTAATCGTTGATAATATCAAGCACGCCTTCCTGAGTTGTTAACATATCCAACCCCATTTGAGCGTTTGTTTCGATAATATCGTAACCGCTTACTTTAGCTTCCATACCGGTATAAACTGCATAACCGGCAGCATCATCCTTAGCAGAATTTATCTTGAAGCCAGTAGATAATTTCTCCATTGCCGAATTCATACCTTTAGTTGCTGAACGCAGGTATTTTTGGCATGTTAGGGATGACAAATTCGTGTTAATTGTAAGTGTTGAAGTTGATCCCATGATAATTTCCTTTCAATTTTTTGCCTTTCTTCATGTACATCGGCACAAATTTTTTAAACTTTACAACTTTAGTTATAGAATCCTCCGTTTGGAGGAGGGAGCAGTATTAACAATGGTTTTAGAAGCTTTTTTGCAAATACGTAAACAAACATCTAATACTTTAGTTGGAGAAAATCACCCAACAGACATGTACAGTGAGAGAAGTAATAAATAGCATTGAACACTAATAATACCTTTATAAGGAGGCTATTATGAAATTAGAACACTCTCAAACTTTGCAATGCTTAGTAAACGCATTTGCAGGCGAATCTCAGGCAAGAAACAGATACACATTTTATGCAAAAGTAGCAAAGCAAGAAGGTTATGAACAAATCAGCAGAATATTCATTCAAACAGCTGAAAACGAAAAAGAGCATGCTAAACTGTTTTACAAGCATATACCAAACTCCGAACATTTGACAGTTACCGGAGCATATCCATTTTTCTTCGGAGATACGTACAAAAACTTATTGGCAGCAGCCAGCGGTGAACGCGAAGAATGGGAAGTTTTATACAAAAATTTTTCACAAGTTGCAAAAAACGAAGGATATGATGAAATTTCAAAACTTTTTGCAAATATAGTTGAAATTGAAAAACACCATGCTCATAGATTCCAACTGTTGGCAGATACTTTAAAAGAAGAACAGCTATTTAAAAAAGAAGAAAACATGCAATGGATATGTTTAAAATGCGGTCATGTCCAAATCGGGAAAGAAGCTCCATGTATTTGCCCTGTTTGTGAGCATCCGCAAGGTTACTTCAAATTATTCAATGAAAAGTTTTAAACAAAAAAGCACCTTTGAAAAGGTGCTTTTTTTATATTTATATTTATAAGAATTAACTCAAAGCAAGCAATGATTTCACTGAACGTGCATTTTCTTTCACCGCTTCATCTGAATGCATATTGATTGTATCATCTAAAATCTTTATAACTTCGGATTTGTCCTTTAGAGAAAGGATTTCATTAATTGTACTCATTGCAACAGACGGTGAAAGGTCATTGATACCTTTACCCTGATTAATGATAACAACCTTCAAAGAGTCGTGCATATTTTTTCTAACCAAAGCTCGAGAAGTGTATTCTCTAACTTCACTATCGGAAGAATTTGTACCAAGCTCTTCAAGAACTTGAATTGAAGAATTATCTTCATGTGCTGCAAGAGCGTCAATAATATCAGCAATTTTTTTATTCATTATGCTGCCACCCTTTCTGCATTTATAGCAAGTTCTTCTGCCAACATTGCTCTTAAATCTACAACAGGAGTTTCCTTGGAGATTTTTGGAGAATGAGTAATCTTCATTGAATTAATCATTGATGACCATTTTTCTGACAGTCCGTTTCCAAAAATTTCCATCTTGCTTGAAATTTTGTTGGAGATTTCCTTTCCTACTTCCATAACGTCTTTATCTAATACTTTTCCAAAATCAGATGCTGAGTGTGCAATACCTTTACCGATATCAACAATGTCAGTATTCATAATCTTCTTACAAGCTTCTTCGCCAGGAAGAACAAAAAGGCTCTTGTTCCAAGTGAAATTCCATGCACCTGAAATACGCTCACCGATTCTGTTTGCAAAATTTACAATTGGTTCAAATACGGAACGCATTTTTGTCATGCTACCAGCAACAGAAGAAGCAATTAATTTCATCTTGCTCTGTTTGCCTTCAAAACTTAAATTCTTGCCACTATCGTAGCCTTCAAACACATCTGCAAACGGCAATGTGTTACCTTCAAAACTTACATTTTGAAAAGGGTTTGTTGTTGAATTACGAGAGGTCTTGAACGGATTAATGTTCTTTTGACCGAGATTCAATCCTACATTGTTAATTCTCATACATTTCCTTTCTATTTTTTTAGACTCTTTTACCCCTATAGCTTAACAACATTGAAAAGAAAATAAATCATTAGAATAGATGATTATTTTGCGCGAAAAATCTACAACTTAAGTTTGAGAACAACATTTTCTTACTAAATTTTTCAGTGTAGCTCTATTAATCGTAAAGAAATATTGCAAAATATTAAGAAGGTTAAAAATTGTTACATTTCCCTCTATTGCAGTCTGCGCAATAGAAACGAGACTTCTATGTAAATTATATCCCTAAAGTTTTTCAAAAAAGTGCCGTTATATAAAATAAAAAAGGAGCTAGAGAATGGTATCAATAAATCAACAGGTGTATGACAACTATAAAAAGTTCATTACAGGCAGTCAAAACGGTAGCAAAACAGAAGGCGTAGCGGGTGTTGATGACAAAACCAAGCTTGAATTTGATTATGCCGTACTACAAGAAATAATGGCTGATGAAGGGTCTGAAGCCGTATTATTAATATTGGAACAACTTAAATCTCAAGGCGAAAACATAGAAGGCCCTACAGTTAATGGAGACAAAGTTAGCTTTAAATATAATGGTGATAGTTATGAGCTGTATATTGCCGCAGAAAACGAAACTGCAAAAGCAAAAGGCACGACTTCTTCTAGCAAAACGACAACAATAATAAATGGCATGGAATACACAGATGAAGAAATTGCTTTCTTGGAATCTTTGCCTAAAGACTTATTCAATTCTTGGAGCGGAACAAATTATATTCTCAACGAAAGATTAATAAACATGTTGTCAGATGAATCTTGTGACAAACTGTTAAATTACTTTGGTTTAACAAAAGCAGAAACCGATAGGGGTATTTTGCAAACCTCCGGCAAATTTTACAATTCTCCACGTGTAGTTTATGCTAATAATACTTACCGATACATCAATAGTTTTAGCAATGTTTATATAACAAATGCAACTACTAATCAGATGTACGGTTCTGGAAACAGTACTGTAGACGCTATAAGGAGTGCATTATACGGTTTGCGCACAAAAACAGATTATAAGGAAACATTAGCTGATATTTTTGCAAAACACAATGTTGAATACAAAATTGTTCAAGAAGCAAACAAAGAAAACGGATTTGTATGTACAGTAAAATTTTCTGTTGACGGCGTAAAATACTCTATGAGTATGGAACCAAACAGAGTTGTTGACTTAAATGATGTTGATTACTTAAATCAAACTCTTTTCGGCGGAGAATTAACTGCAGAGAAAAACTTTGACTATGAAGTGTACATCAGTAACTTCTCTAGATGCTATGGAGCTAGCAATATCTTTGAACGCGGATTTGGATGTATTTGTCAAAAATTTTCAACCAATGATAAATTAAATGACTTTTTAGATTACTATAAGAAAATGTATATGCCGGATGCAGATATAAACTTTATACCTACCAATTCAGGAGGAGTTGTTTATGCTAAAGTCGGTAGCAAAACCTACACTTATGAAATAAGTCGCATGAATGGTTCACTGGCGGCAAGTGCTAGAGAAGACAATGAATACGAGTTCCGTTACGATAACGCAAAAAATGAGACAGAGCGTAACAGCTGGATATATACAATGTCATATTACTCAAAAGATTTTTGTGATTTAGACGAAAACTTACTTAACATTACAGATAAAAGTAACGGAAAATCTGTTGCTGATATTTTAGAAAAAAATAGATTATCCGATTCTATAATGGAATCAGGCACAGCATTACAAATTATAGAAATCCTTGTAAAAAATGGAATTAGCTCTGAAATTTCATATACTGATGATAAAAAGAAAGGTATCATTACAGTTGAGTACAACGGCAAAACCTCACAAATGGTTATTGATAATATTGATGGGCATGGGTTGGATTACATTGCCGGTTTAAAAGGAGAAATTCCTGAAACTCCTGATTTGAACCTAGCTGACATTAAGCCTGATTCATCCGAATGTTTGCCAAGAGAAGAAATAATCAAAAAAAATCCGTTAGATTTTCCGTTGGATTCTAACGGAAACGTAGATGTTGACAAATTAGCAGAACAATTAACAAAATCATATAAAAAGTTTGGCGGATTAGTAGGTAGTAAAGATTTCGCTACAATATTTGGTTATGGAACTTATAATTCTTCTACGCACGAATACGATATTCCTGACAAAAACAAAATAAAAAGTGCAATAATTGAATATATGCAAAAAAATGGAGTTTCTCCGGATTCAAACGGTAACTACGATATTGTAGCTCTCTACAATGCAATCTGTAACGAAGAGACATCTAATGACAAAAGCAGGTCAAAAACTATAAGCGGCACAATTGACGACTTTGTTGACAAATATAATTACGAAAAGAAATTTGGATTTGACAAATGCAAAGGATTAAACGGTCGCGATTGGCCGAAAGAATTGACAATAATTGACAGCGCTTTTGATAGCATTACACATGTTTTTGGTTATCAGGACGGACCTGCGGCAGCCATTTGGCCGGAAAATATAATTTTCTACTTGGAAACAGGAGTCGTAAAACGAACTTCAGAACAATACTTGTCAGAAAAGAACTACAACGATGCAACAATCGCAGCATTGCTTAAACTTGCAGGATACGACGCAAACAAAGTCGACAACATTGATTGGGATAATTTAGAAGAACACAATATCTACGAACAATTAGGCACATCATCTTCCGAGTTATCAGACAAAATAAGTGAACTTATGAAGAAAATAGACTCCGATAACGGTTCTGTCAGATGGTGCAGTGCTTATGACTTGATGGAATATTTGGCTGACAACGGTTATAGTGCAAACTATTACTCTGAATTTACACGCACACACAATACAAAAACAAAACAGGAAACTTTTATTTCAGAAATAGGCTCTCCATATACACCGGAAGATCAGGAAATAATCGAAGAGGCTGAAGACGAAGTTACAGAAACTGTAACGACCAATGTGGCTGAAAACATTGAAGCAGAAGACAATTTCACAATCACTCAAGAAGAAATTGATGAAATTTTTGAAAAAGCTCTTGACGACGAAACCAGAAAAGAACTTGAAGATTCCTTAAACGACATCGATAATCTCGGAATTGTTGATGGCAAAACCGCAGATGATATTATCAATAAAAAACAAGAAGAAATTAAACAAAAAGTTGAAATAATAGCTGCATTATTTACAAAAACCAAAGAATTGGAAGGTCATCCGAATTTAAACAAAATGAGTTTCGTAGAACTTTGGCAAAACAAGGTAGCTTTGCATTTCAGAGACGAAATGGCAGACCAATATCCGGAAGATTTTGCATATTACCAAAGTATAATTTATTTAATGCAAGTATACTTGAACAGCAGAATCGGTGAGAATGGAAAAACTGCAACAAATGTTGATATAATTGAATTTTTACAAATATATCTTAAACATTACAACGAAATTGAAGCATATTACAATCGAGACAATTGGTGGCTTCCTGACGATAATTTGGTAGACCCTTCCGAATTCTTCAAGTAGTATCAAAATATCAGGTTAAATAAAACTATACTCCCATAAATAATTAGTCTTAACAGACTAGTTCATCTAACTATTTTTATTATTGAAAAAAGATTATTATATACTAGAATTAGTACAGTGGACTTGATGGGAGTAGAGTTTTATGAAACAAGATAAAAAAAAGTTGGGAATATTAATTCTTGCACTGGCAGGTTTAGCATTATCCATTAAACTTGCGTGCATATACTATGTAGCAAACTACGAAAAATATGCGCTTCCGAGTTTCTGTTCTATAAGCGAATTTATAGATTGTGACGGAGCTGCAAGAACATCTTTGGCACAATTCTGCGGAATTCCGTTAGCTTATTGGGGAATATTTTTCTATGTAACGATATTGTTCCTTTCTGTTGTTGATAAGTTGAAAAATATTAAATTTTTAAAATTTTTGGAAGTATTTAAAAACCCGATGTCATACATAGCAACCCTTGGAACAATTGCATTTGCTTGCTCAATGGTTCTTGCGGGAATGAGTGTTTTTGAGATTAAAAAACTTTGTATCCTGTGCGTTATCACATACTTTATTGATTTAATAATTGCACTAACAGCATCTTCTTTCAAATTAACAACATTGGTTACTTCTTTTAAAGATACGATTGTTGACTTTATTGAAGGTATAAAAACTTATACAAAAACATTCATTGTTCTGCTGATAATGGCTCTATCTTTCTTAGCTTATAGCGGTTTGACTTATAATTTTGTGCCTCACATTAAAAAATATGAAGCGCTAATGAAGTATCGTAAGCTCACATACAATCCATACAGGGTTAAAGGCAACGAATTGGGCGCAAAGGATGCAGATTTGGTAATAGAGCTTTATTCAGACTATGTTTGTCCTCTTTGTTACATACAGAATATAATGTTGCACCAAGCAGTTAAAGAATTTTCAAATATAAAAATCATCCACCACAATTTCCCTTTTGACAAGGAATGCAATGCCGTAATCTCTGTAAATATGCACCCAAGCGCATGCTTTATGTCAAGGGCGGCTATCGCTGCAAAAAATCAAGGCAATTATTGGGAAATGAGTTCTTTGTTATATGAAAATCAGCCTAAAAATATGGAAGATATGTTAAAACTTGTTCGAGAGCTTGGATTTGATGAAAATAAGTTCATCAGTGATATGAACTCTAAAGCTACATCAAATGAAATAGACTCAGAGCTTAAAAAAGCGTATGATATGAATTTGGATTCAACTCCTACGATGATTATAAATGGAGAAAAGATTGTCGGAGTAAAACCGTACTATGAATTAAAGGAAATGTTAATTGAGCATGGAGCAAAGCGCAAATAATAAAATTTTACTGCATGCCTGCTGTGGCATTTGTTCTGCGTATCCCATTTCTTTGTTAAAAGAGATGGGATACGAGCCTGTTGTATATTTTTGCAATCCAAATCTTGATACAAAAGAAGAGTTTGATAAACGTTTGGAAGCTCAAAAAATTGTATGTATGTACCATTGGGTAGATTTGGTCGTTGAAGAATACAAACATGAGGATTTCCTGTCTGTAATAAAAGGTTTAGAAGAAGAGCCAGAGCGAGGCAAGCGTTGTGATATCTGTATAAAACTAAGGTTAACTCAAGCTGTGGCAAAAGCTAAAGAACTGGGAATAAACAAATTTACAACTTCACTTGTAATAAGTCCGCACAAAAATTTCACAAAAATAGCCGAAATGGCAACAGCTGTTTCTGATGGTTTAGAGTATGTTGCAGTTGATTTTAAGAAAAAAGACGGGTTTTTGAAAACAAATCAGCTTTCAAAAGAGTTGGGATTATACCGACAAAATTATTGTGGCTGCGAATTTGGCAGAGCAAAAAAATAAATAAGAGGTATTGAAAATATGGAATGCAAAAGAGAAGAAAATTTATCTGAGTGTACTTGTTCCGCAACAACTTGTGGAAACAGGGGAATGTGCTGTGAATGCGTTAGACATCACCGTGAAGTGGGGCAAATTCCGGGATGTTTTTTTCCAAAAAGTGCCGAGCTTAAACACAACCGTTCTATTGAATATTTTGTAGAAGTGTATTCTAAATCAAATCCGCGCTAAACATTTCTTTGGAAAAATCTTGCAATATCTTTGTGTTCAAGAATTTTAGATATCGGACGTCCATGTGGACAAGTAAATGGTTTTTCACATTTACGCCAATTTCTGATGATTTCTTGCATTTGAAACATATTCAAATATGTATTTGCTTTCACAGCAGCCTTGCATGAAGTCGTAATTAAAATTTGCTCTTCTATATTATCTATATCACCGGAAATATTTTCTAAAATATCTGCAAGTATTTCCTTTGGTGCAACTTTTGACAAAAGTTGCGGAACTTTTCTGAAAATAACTTCCGTATCGGATACAAAATCTATGTCATAACCAAATTTTTCAAGTTTTTCTTTGTTTGATTTTAACAATTCCTTATCTGTCGGAGAAATCTCCAAAACATCTGATATAAACAAAAGCTGACAATCAATATTCTTAGATTTTTTTAGTTTTTCATATATGTATCTTTCTTCCGCAATATGTTGATCAACAATTTCCAAACCTTCTTCGCGTTCAATCAGAATATAAGTTTTTTTATACTGCCCGATTATAACATCTTCTTGTTCAACTTGTTTCTCTTCAATGAATTTTGGTTGCTCAAATTTTATTTCTTGCTGTTTTTCCGGTTCTTTGTATTTTGGAAAATTCAATACTTGCGGTTCTTGATGAGATTCCTCCTGTTTTGTGAAAATTGCAGCTATATCAGGCGTAATCGTAGAACCTTCTTCCACATACGCGGTCTCTTCTACCGGTTTTGGAGTTTCTGCAATAATTGGTGTCGGTTTCTCAACTATACCCGAAAGAGCCATATCTATAGCTGAATAAATAAAATTAAAAATTTGATTAGGATTTTTATATCGAACTTCCTTTTTTGTCGGATGTACATTTACATCCACATCCTCCGGCGGAACTTCCAAGTTCAATATAATAAACGGATAACGTGAACCTATAAGATTTCTGTAGGCAGTATCAATGGACTTTTGAAAAATCGGACACTTCACAATTCTTGAATTTACATAAGTATAATAATCTTTTTTACTTGCTCTTGTATAATCTGGTGTGCTTATGTAACCTGAAATTTGCAACCCTGAAATCTTATCGGTCTTAAAAACTTTCCTTAAATTTTTTGAAATATCATCCGAAAAAACTTCCTTGGATGTTTGCAGAATATCCCCTTGACCGGTTGTTTTAAGAGCCGTTTTGCCATTATTTTTAAGCTCAAATGAAACTTCCGGATGCACAAGTGCCAATGACTGTATAAGTTCACTTATGTAAGCAAATTCTGTTTTCTGCGATTTTAAAAATTTTAAACGTGCCGGCAAATTATAGAACAAATCCCTAATTTCCATTATTGTTCCGATTGCACATCCGGTTTTATTCTGTTTTACTTCGGAATTTTCGCATTCAACTTTTGTGCCAAAATCAAAATCCTTTGTTCTGGTTATACACGTCAACTTTGAAATAGAAATTATGCTTGCTAAGGCTTCTCCTCTAAATCCCATGGTTGTTACGTTGTATAAATCTTCACCTGATGTAATTTTACTTGTAGCATGCTTTGAAAAAGCAAGCATTATGTCATCAGGATGAATACCAGAACCATTATCTGCGACTCGTATATTTCTACATTCATTGGAAATTTCTACACTAATTTTTGTTGCACCGGCATCCACAGAATTTTCCACAAGCTCCTTCACCACGGAATACGGACGCTCTATAACCTCTCCTGCTGCTATCTGATTTATTACGTTTTTTGATAGTTGAACAATTCTCCCCATAGTTTTATTATACTCCAAAAAATTTTTATTATATAATAGATAATGGACAGGAGTAGGACAAATGGCTAAAAACAAAAGGATTAAAGTAGCATTTCCACACATGGGAACAATTTCAATAGCATGGGCAGCCGGATTAAGGAAAATCGGTGTAGAACCATATATTCCACCTTATACAAGCAAAAAAACGCTTTCTTACGGAACAAAAAACTCACCGGAAGCAATTTGCCTTCCTTATAAATTAATTTTGGGAAATTTTATCGAAGCGATTGAAGGTGGCGCTGATTATGTAGCAATGATTACTTCCCCAGGAATTTGTCGTTTGGGTGAATACGGTACAAGTATACACGCAACATTAAAAGATTTGGGTTACAATGCGAACTACATAGAGCTTTCTCTTTATGACGGTATCAAAGGTTTGTATAACTTTTTGCGCGATATTTCCGGCAAAAATGATCCTATTCTTATTTTACGTGCAATCAACATTGTAATGCGTAAAATTTTTGCAATTGATGATTTAGATAGCGCACTTTCATACTACAGAGCCAGAGAAATCAAATTTGGAGATGCAGAAAAGAACTACAAAAAAGCATTGAAATTAATTGACAAGGCTAATTCTACGCAAGAATTAAAAAAAGCTTATGACGAAGCATTAAAACTTATCGAAAAAACAGAAATCGATGAAAACAGAGAAGTTTTGAATGTAGATATTACAGGTGAAATATTCCTTGTTAATGATGAATTTTCAAACCAAAATATTGAGCGTGAACTCGGCAAAATGGGTGTTCAAACAAGAAGAAGTTTGACAGTAGGAAGCTTCTTAAAAGACGCCATTATTCCAAAAGCTTTCAGACCACCGGAAACTCACCTTCAGAGAGCTGAAAGAATGGCAAAACCTTACTTGATGCGCGACATTGGAGGAGATGCCCTTGAATGTGTTTCTGACGTTGTTTTTGCAGATAGCAAAGGAAAAGACGGAATTATCCACATTTCTCCATTCACTTGCATGCCGGAAATCATGTCACAAAATATTTTCCCAACTATGAGAGAAAATCATGAAATCCCGATTTTAACCCTTATTATGGATGAACAAACAGGAAAAGCGGGATATATTACAAGACTGGAAGCTTTCGTAGATTTAATGCGCCGTAAAAAACGTGTAAAACTTGGCAAATTAAAAACAAGAATTTAATAAATCATATCAGGAGAGCTTATGGAAATTATAAATTTGATATTATCATATTTGGTAAACTTTATAGAGCACATCATCTCAGTTATGGGACCGTGGGGTATAAGTTTACTTATGGCAATTGAATCTTGCAACATACCATTGCCGAGTGAAGCAATTTTGCCGTTTGCCGGATATATCGTAAGCAAAGGAGAGATGAACTTTCACGTTGCAGCTCTTGCCGGAGCATTCGGATGTGTGTTAGGTTCTGTTCCATCGTATTATTTAGGATATTTTGGTGGTAGAAAATTTGTAGAAAAATACGGCAAATATTTTCTAATTTCTCATAAAGATTTGGAAGAAGCTGACAAGTGGGTCGATAAATACGGAGATTGGGCATTTTTCTTATGCAGAATGCTCCCTGTAGTAAGAACATTCATCTCTCTTCCTGCAGGAATTTTAAGAGCAAGAAAAAGAGTTTTCTTTACTTTAACATTCCTAGGTTCTTTGGTGTGGAGTTACTTATTGGTTTATGTCGGAGTAAAGTTCGGACAAAATATGGAAGCATTCAAACATATTTGGCATAAATTTGATGTGCTTATTGTCGTAGTTTTTGTAATTTTAGGTATTTTGTATATCTACAAACATTTTAAAC
>CAZCZF010000025.1:0-23386 GCA_964503025.1 uncultured Vampirovibrio sp.
GTGTTAAGCTGATTTATTTTTACATTTATTAATTATTTATTCTTATTTTTTCAGCTTTAAGCGTATGTTCGCTCTTTAATCGGCAAGGTTAGTGCGAATTTGCCATTGTTTTCTCCGTCGGAAAGAACAGTAAAGTTGCCGTTATAACTCTTTACAATTTTCTTACTCAAATAAAATCCTATATTTTCGCCTATCGGAGAGTAATGTAAATTTCTGCACATATATTTAGACGCAAGGTGCATGCCTTTTCCGCGAATTTCCATTTCTAATTTGTTTGATTTTAAATTAATTGAGATAAAAATTTTCTCGTTGTACTCCGAATTTATTACTACATTTCTCAAAAGGTAGAGCATTACTGTTTTTATATCGTCTTTATCTGCTTCTACAAATGCGTTTTCACAATTTTGCTCGTATATAAATTCTAATTCTTTTTCTTTGACTGATGAAGAAATTTCCTCTAAGCATTCATCTAAAAGTTCATGCAAATTAAACACTTCCATATCCAACAAGTTGTTGCCATGCTCCATTTGGTAAGTTTTGAGAAGCATTGAAATCATTTCCAGTGTATATTTACAAGATGATCTTATCTCACTTAAAAATTCTTGCTGCTCTTGATTTAAGTTTCCCATGACTTCATTTTGTATTAATTCAACACCGCGTAATTGTGCAAGAGTCGGCGTTTTCAAGTCGTGCACTAACGCTTCGGTAAAATGCTTCATAAGTTTATTAAATCTGGATTTTAGTATAAAATAATTTACTGCATAGTAGACAAATAACAAAAACACTAATATAAACACTAAATCTTTCAAAATACTCATACCTGTTTCTCATCTAATCGTCTAAACATCTAATGTGTATGTTAATTCTACATGATTTTTCATTAAATAAAAATTACCTAATTGGGTAAAGAATTTAACAATGCTTTATGTAATTTTACATTATGTACACGCAAATAATCTACACCTGATAGGATTAACGGATAGGAATATGCAAGTGTTATTGCATCTTTTGTTTCGTTATCTGCTTCTTTAATATTCAAAACACTTTTTCTGGAAATCCCAATCATTATCGGACAATTAAGCGCAAAAAACGCTTCTGCATTGTCTAAAATATCCAAATTATTGATTCTGTTTTTACCGAATCCAATTCCCGGATCTGCAATTATATTCTCAATACCAATAGATTTTGCAAATTCTATTTTTTGCTTCAAATCGGAAAACACATCTTCCACAACATTGTTATAAGCGTGAGTGGATTCCGTATTGCCGCATGAATGTTGGATTATTATGGAAGCTCTGTAATGTGCAACGACTTTTGCCATATTTTTATCATATTCCATGCCGGAAACATCATTGATAATCTGTGCACCGTTGTTTAATGCAAAATCAGCTACTTCAGAGCTTCTGGTATCAATGCTTATCGGAATATCCCAATTTAATTCCAAAATCGGCTTTAAACGTCTTATTTGCTCCTTTGGGCTAACAGGTTCAAAATAAGGTCTTGTACTCTCTGCTCCGATATCGACAACATCTGCACCATCGGATATTAATTCTTCCAGATGTTTTAGTGCGTTTCCGGAATCATAATATAAACCGCCGTCCGAAAAAGAATCCGGAGTCACGTTCAAAACTCCTACTAATTTTGTCGTACGTTTTTCTCGTGACAAAAACTTTAAAATTGCATCCGCCAATAATGCCAGTTTAAACGGTTGCCCTTTTAACTTCGCTGCAATTTTTTTTAATTGTGAATAACTTCCGCACAGTATCACGTCAGAAGAGTCAATCGTACCTGTAATTACGTTTCTGTTAACAGCGCAATCTGCTCCGTATATCAATGCTGTTTGTTTCAAAATATTGGCTTGTGCAGGTGTTAGATTATAAACACGAATATTCTCAGCTCTGAATTTTTCAGAAATACAATCTCGATACGAAGTGTCAAACCCTATATCTGCCAATTCTTTTTTTATATCTCTATATAAAACTTTTCTAAGCAAAAATTTATTCATGCAACGATTTTAACACAATTACAAACAATGTTAAATATTGATATTGGTTGTGCACTAAGTTGAAAACTTGAAATCATTAAATATATATGACATAATGTTAATACTCAATACGGGTGTTTATTTTGTTCCTACAGTTTTATAAATAGGGAGAGTAAGCTCTGTAATTATTGAAGTATACCCACCGATATAAAATCGCCAGTGGGAAACGGATAAATTGAGGCACTCACCCACCTGCGAGTCTTTGCAGGTAACAAAATCGCATTCGTATTCGGTAAGGGCGGATTTTGCTTTGCAAAATCCGCCCTTATGTCTTATATTTCAATACTACTTTTTAGTTTTTCCAATTTTTCCAAACTGTCACTTTCAAAATAAATTCTTAATAACGGTTCTGTTCCGCTCGGTCTTACTAGAATTTTTGTTGTTTCACCGAGCATGAGCTTGACACCGTCTTTTGTGTCAACAGATGTTACTGGATAGTTTGCAATGGTCGAAAGATTAGAAACGCGTTCCAAAATCGGCTTTACTTCGTCTTGATTATCTAGTTTTAAATCGATTCTGTCTGTATAGAATTTGCACCCAGCAAGCTCATATAACTCTTCTTGTAAAGTTACAAGAGATTTTTGGGCAGCCGCCATCGCTTCAATTATAAGCAAGTTTGCAAGCAAACCGTCCTTTTCCGGAATATGTCCTTTTATGCTCAAACCGCCGGACTCTTCTCCGCCGATTATTATATCATTCTTTCGCATAGCTTCGCCCACGTGTTTAAAACCTACCGCTGTTTCTATTACTTTAACACCAAGCTTTTCTGCAATATAATCAATTAAAAGGCTTGAGCCGACAGTTTTTACAACAGCACCTTGCATACCTTTCTCTTGTAAATGTTTCAAAAGAATTGCAATTATCTCATTTGGAGAAACGTATTCGCCATTTTCGTTAATTACACCAAAACGGTCTGCATCTCCGTCATTTGCAAGACCAATTGTATCAGAAGAATTTTTGATTTTATTTATGAGTTCTTTTAAAAAACGTGGCTTGGGATCCGGCATACCACCGCCAAACTCAACATCATGGTACATGTGTAATGTCTCAAACGGAATTGAGTGATTCTTTAATATTTCATCAAAATATCCTATGGAAGCAGAATACAAGCCGTCAAAAACGATGTTTGTTTTTAAATTTTTAATAACATCAAAGTCTACTAAAGATTTTAGATGTTCATAATATTTTTGTGCGAAATCCACTTTAAAGAGAGTTCCGTTAGTCTGTCCTTCAAATTTTACATCAATATTCTTAACAATTTCATCGGTAATTTCACTTGTTGCAGGGCCAGCATAGTTCGGAATGAATTTCATGCCAAGGTATTCCGGTGGATTATGAGATGCTGTAAACATGATTGCACAAGCATTCAGTAATCTCGCATTATAAGCTAATATCGGAGTCGGTACAACTCGTTTTGACAGTTTTACGCAAAATCCCTTTTTATAAAGAATATTTGCAGTTAATTCCGCATACTCATCAGCCATCCTGCGTGGGTCATAGCCTATAATAATTTGTTTTTCAAAACCAAAATTATCTGCAACATATTTACCCATGGCAAGAGCAACTCTGGTTACATTTTCTTTCGTAAAATCTTTATCTAAAACAGCTCTCCAACCGTCAGTACCAAATGAAATACTCATTTTTACACTTTCCCCTATTTCCCTTTTTACATATTTTTCATTAACAATACACAGCTTCATTACGAAGCTGTGTTGTTTCTATATAATTGAATTTAATTCAACTCTTTCCATTTTAATTTACTTAGCAACTTTTACACCCATCGGATCAATTGCAAAATCGGTACCTGACTCGGTTGTTGTAAATTTTACAGGAATTCTTGCGGTTCTTTCGCAAGCTTTTACTGTCCAAACTTCTTCCCAATTTCCATTTTCTTTTTGCTTGGTTATTGCAGTATCCGTAATTGCAAAATCTTTGCATTCAGGCGATGCTACTCTCAAACCGTAAGCATAAATAGGGAATAGCATTTCTGATTGCAATCTGCCATCTGCAAGAGTTTTTCCGGGAACAGGTACTTTTGTATCATAGCTGTATGCTAATGCTGACGTAGTAACAGTTGCAATCATAATCGACATCATTAATATTTTTTTCATATCCATCATATCCTTTCTTGTATACCTATATCTTAACATAAAAGTCTATTTTGAAAGCATTTGTTTGATGCCGTCAATAGAACTTAAAATTCCGGTTGCTTCATAAGGCATGTATACAACCTTATTGTCTTGACCGCTTGTTATTGTTTTCATTGTTTCCAAATACTTCATTGCTATAAGATACTTGTCAGGCTGTCCCTTATCCGCTAAAGCATTAATTATGCGTTGAATTGCTTCTTTTTCGCCGTCAGCTTCAAGCATTCTTGCTTGTGCAATACCTTCGGCTCTTAAAATATTAGCCTGTTTCTCGCCTTCTGCTCTGTTAATAGCAGCTTCTTTTTCACCTTCAGCCTTCAAAACAGCAGATTTTTTCAAGCCTTCTGCTTCCAAAATAGCTGCACGTCTGTCACGTTCAGCTTTCATTTGTTTTTCCATTGCTGATTGGATATCGGCAGGTGGAATAATATCTTGAAGCTCGACCCTGTTGACTTTTACACCCCATTTATTGGTTGCATCATCCAATATTGCTCTAAGTTCATGGTTGATTTTATCACGAGAAACAAGAGATTCGTCCAAATCAAGTTGTCCAACTAGGTTTCTTAAGTTAGTTTGAGTTAATTTTTCAATTGCTTCAGGTAAATTTTGAATTTCATAAACTGCTGATTTCGGATCAATAATTTGGAAGTACAAAAGCGCATTTATGCTGATAGATACGTTATCTTTTGTAATTACATTTTGTCTCGGAAAATCATAAACAGCTTCTCTTAAGTCAATTTTGGTTCTTTTTTGAACAATTGAGTACGTAGAACCGTCAAATCCTTTCTGTGTAACTTTCCAATCAATTGCACGAGGTGCTTCAATTATAGGAATAATGAAATTAAATCCTGATTGTAAAACCCTGTCAAATTTACCCAGACGTTCAACAATAACAACTTCTGCTTGTTGTACAATAATAACGCCTTTTGAAACAAAAACAATTGCTAATGCAATTAAAAATACCGATAAACCAAACATACAAATAACTCCTTATTTCTCAATCTTTTTTACAAACATGGTAAGTCCCTCATTGCGTTCTATACAAACTTCCGAACCGACAGGAATTACCAATCCGTCACATGTTCTGGCTTCCCAACGCTCACCGTAAATTGTAATGACACCTTTGTCGTCAGATACTTCTTCTGTTACTTTTGCAGTCTTGCCGATATATTTACCTTCTACGCCCGTTTCCGTATCCTTACTATTTCTTCTTAACAAAATTGGTCGTAAAAAGAAAAAAGACAAGAACGAAAGGCAAAAGAAAATCAGCACAAGAGTGAACTTATCCGCAATCATAACAGAGGCTAACGCAGTCAGAAACGAAGCCAGTGCAAAGTTCAGAAAGAACATACTTGGCGTAAATATTTCCAATATAACGAATGCAACACCAATGACACAAAGTAATTGCCAAATTAACATCTATTTCTCCTCAATTAAAGCGTTGATATCATTAACCATGTCATCCGGATTAAACCCATGAACTTTTGCACCTGCTTCTAAATTTTCAAAATGAGCAGCAGCACAGCCAATGCAACCCATTCCATACTTTTGGAACACTGCAATTGCTTCTGGATGTTGTTGTACAATTTCCATAATTCCCATTTCTTTTGTAATTTTTGCCATTTTTTACCCTTTCTTTCAAATTATATCAATAACGTCATAAAACATAAGTATTGCGCTTTAACTGTGTGTTACAGCGTATAGAACTCAACTATTTCGTTGACAATACTCCTAATATCATTAAACGTATTATATCACAGTTATGAAAGGAATAAAATATGGAATTTATCAAAAATTTTTTTAAGCATGACTCAATAATCGGATTAAGCGGTTTGAGAAAAAAGCAGGAATATGTAAAAATTATTATTCCTGAAGCTTACAAAAAAACCTATGTTACTAACACTCAAAACAATTACTTACTCATATAATTCAGGTTCAAGCATCGCCTTAACTTAATTTTCAGTCTAATCCGATATTCTTAAATTCCTCTATTGCATAAAATTAATTTATATGTAATAATAAAATCAAGGTTGGGAGCCTTTGGTAAAATAGGATTTTGCGAAGAAGATTTTATTTCTACCGTTTTGTATTGATTACCCGGAAAGAGTGTTTCACGTTAATGAGTGAATTTAAGTTTAATTATGATTTCTTAAGGAAAAGCGCGACGTCAGGCAGTTGGAGACGCGGTTATGAGTTGTATCAAAAAGACATGATTCTGGAAGCTTATCCGGAAAAAAACTTTTTTAAATCAAGAGTAAAAGGTAATTACCAAGATTTCTATGTTACCGACTTGATTTTCAAAAAGAATAAAATTGAAGCTCGATGCAATTGTCCTTTAAAAGACGAATGGTGCAAACACTCTGTAGCGGTTGCTCTTAAAGCGATGGAAACTGGTGCTTTTGATAATTGGATGTATGAAAAATACGGTGTTGAACCGGATGTTTCAGACATTGATACGACTTTAAGAGAAAAGCCGAAAGGAAGTTATATCTTCCATTTTAACCCTAAAAGAAGGCAAAATTTCTTTTCTATTCTTGTAAGAGACAGAGGTACAAATAAAATTGTGCGTTCTCTTGAAAATATTTTGAGAGTCTTGATAGAAGTTCAAAAAGCAAATCCCGAGTTTGAATTGAATGACGCACAGAAAAGCGAATTGTCACTTTTTCAGACGTTACTAAAAATTTCAAAACAGGATAAAAAAGCCGGTTGGTATGATATTCCAATTACAAAATTTGCTCCGGTATTTCCTTTAATGGCAGATCTCGAGGAAGTTTTGGATGAAAAAACAAAAGAGAGAATTGAGTTTACACACAATGTTTGGAATTTGAATCTTGATGTCTCAACAACAAACGTAAATGGTGCTACTAATATAGCATTGGAGCTTTTCTGGACTCGTCCTGATAAAGAGGGTATTATTCCATTTGAAGAGGTAAAGTATTTTTCAAGACAAATTAAATGGGGAAGGTATAAAAACATAATATTCCCGATTAATATTGCAATGAATGAACTTCCTCAAAATATTATTAAATCAACTTTTACGGACTTAAAAGAAGCAGATGGCGGTAAATTTGTTTACGAAGAATTGCCTCATCTTCAAGAAATAATGAATGTAACAATCGCGGAGAATATCAGTAAGCTTCTGCTGGAGCATAAGCCGCCGGTAAATGTTGTAACTCTTGGAATAGATTATGACCAATCTTTGAAGGCATCATTGGAATTTGATTACTCCGGAGTGAGAGTTCCTTATACCAAGAGTAAGGAAAAATCTCCTTATATTTCAGTTAAGAGTAAAGAAGCTGACGGACTTGTTTATTGGATAAAAAGAGATTACGATAGAGAGCAATTGGCATATAATATGCTTCTTGCCTGTAAGTTCGTTCCTATGCAAACAAACAATTTGGCATTGGAAAAAGAAAACGCAATAGATTTTTATAATTACTATATACAACAAGCCGGTGATGATTGGAAATTTGAAGAGCATGATGACATGAACTTCTTTAAATTAGTACAAGAACCGTTTAAAATGTGTGCTAAAGTTGACTTCTCAGAAGAATCAATCGATAGTATGGAAATTCAATTATACGGTCAAATTGGCGATGAAATAATCAATTTTGATGATATTTACGACACTATTCAAAGTGGTGAAAAATATGCAAGGGTAAGAAGTCTTGGTTTTGTAGAATATCCGGCACAAAATATTTACCAAATAATGCGTTCGTTCAACTCTTTTGACGCATACAGAAATAACGAAAACAAATTTTTGGTAAAAACGTACCGTGTCGGTTTAATAACAGAACTTCAAAACCAAGGATTTGAATTGATATTAAGCGACAAGTTCCAGAAATTCTGGGATCAGATTTCTACATTCTCGACAACGTCAGACGGTATTGAATTACCACAGGGAATTAATGCTGAGTTCCGTGAATATCAGGTAAAAGGTTTCCATTGGCTTTGGTTTTTATATCAATACGGTCTAAATGGTATTTTGGCTGATGATATGGGGCTTGGTAAAACATTGCAGGCACTCGGATTGCTAAAAAAAGCAAAAGAAGTTGACGGTCCTCAACCGACATTGGTTATTGCACCAACAACAGTTGTGTTCAACTGGGAAGCAGAAATACAGAAGTTTACACCGGATTTAACCTGCTTAAAGCTTTCTGGTCCAGACAGAAAAACTTTGTTTAAGCATATTCCGGAATACGATATTGTTATAACAAGTTATGCGCTTGTAAGACGTGATATTGCAAAATTAAAAAAATATAATTTCAGATATGTTATTCTTGATGAATCTCAAAATATCAAAAATGCAATTTCACAGACAGCACAAGCTGTAAAAGAATTAAATTCTGACCATAAACTCGCTCTCTCAGGTACGCCGATTGAGAACAAACTCGAAGAGCTTTGGTCCGTATTTGATTTTCTCATGCCGGGATTCTTGTTTAATGTAGCGGAATTTAATTACAGATATGTTACACCTATTATGGAAAGGCAGGATAAGACTGTTGAAAAACGTCTAAAACTCCAGATATTCCCATTCATCTTAAGACGTATGAAACGAGATGTAGCAAAAGATTTACCGGATAAGGTTGAGAACATGGCTTATTGCGAGCTTACGGATGAGCAAAGAGATTTCTATCTTGAAGTTCTTGATAGTACAAAAGAAGAATTGTTCAAAAGCATTGAGCTTAATGGACTTGAGAAAAGCAGAATGTCAATTTTCTCTGCACTGCTTAGATTACGTCAGATTTGCTGCCACCCTAAACTTTACGATAAAGAACATGTAAAAGGTGTGATGAAGTCGGGTAAATTTGAGTACCTAAAAGGAATGTTAGAACAGATTATTCAAGAAAAACACCGTGTGCTCTTGTTTAGCCAATTTGTTGACATGCTTGATTTAATCAAAGGTTGGCTCGAAAGAGAAGGAATACCTTATGAATACTTGACAGGAAAGACAAAAGATCGTCAGGCTGCTGTTGAGAACTTTAACAATAATCCGAATATTCCGATATTTTTGATTAGTTTGAAAGCCGGAGGTACAGGTTTAAATTTGACCGGTGCGGATTACGTAATTCACTACGACCCTTGGTGGAACCCTGCGGTTGAAGATCAGGCAACTGACCGTGCATATCGTATAGGACAAACTAAAAAAGTATTTGTATACAGACTTATTACTAAAAATACAGTAGAAGAAAAAATCCAAAAGATTAAAGGACGTAAACGTGACCTTGTTGATAGTGTAGTTTCTATTGATAGAAATATTACTAAGTCACTTACAATGGAAGATTTAAAAGAAATATTTTCTGTTGAAGGATAAAAGTGCTTTTGTTATTTGAACTAACATCATGATTCAGGAGCAGAGATGCTCTTGAATGATTTTGTCTTCTACAAAATAAGGGAGGATTTTAATTATATACTAAATTACTCTCATTAAAACAATAAAAATTTGCGCTTGGCGCGATTCGAACGCGCGACCTATCCCTTAAAAGGGGAGTGCTCTACCTGCTGAGCTACAAGCGCAAATTATATAAATTTGAATTATTTATTTTTCAGATAACCTTTTATACTTCGGCTGTGGTTTAACCACAAGATATATAGTATCAAGAACAAAACTCACTGTCAAGAGTTTTATTATTATTTTTTATCTCTTCAATAATTTCGGCTATTTCAGCAGAAATATCGGACTGTTCGCTTATATTTTCACGAACCAGCTTTGCAAATTCTGCTTTTTTAAACTCATGCCAACCTTTTGTTTTAAAAATGTTTTCAAGATTTTCTACTTCTGAATCGCTAACGCTTAAATCACTGTCGTTAATCGAACTGAAGTTCGCAAAATGTGCGTTAACAGTTTTTATAATTAATGATTTTGGTAATAAATCCTCAAACTCTCCGCAGGATACTAAATGAATTCTATCGATACTGCGCAATTTTGGTTTAATTTGTCTTATATTTTCTTCTGCATCTTTATCTAAGAGGAGAAATACCGGAATTTTCAATTCTTCTATAAGGCGATAATACATTTTTACAACCTGATTTTTACCGCCAGCTGCAATTACCTGTATTCCTTTTTGATAAAAATCATATCCGATAAATTTTGAAAATGCCGGTAAAAGGATTTCTTCAGTTAAACCCTCGACAAGAATAACTTTTTCTATTGGGAATTTTAAAAAACCTGTTTCTCGAGCAAATACTAATTCATTATTTTGAGCAAGCGATTTTAGCCACTTTAAATTTATTGGAGAAGTTTCGTTTACATAATTTATTGCTGTTTTATAATTCAATCTGTTTTTAAGCAAAGTTTGAGTTTCTTCATCATTATAAAATACGGAATTCTCATAATCAGCCAGTTTTAGATTTATTGTATAGTCATTACAGGATTCTTTAAGCGAACCGTTAAAAATTTCAACAGCGTAATCAAGAATTTTTGAATACTCTAATTTTAAGAGTTCGTTCTTTTTTAATTTCGGCTCAATTAAATTTGATAATATTATATCCGTAAAAACTCTTAAGTATTTTTCTTTTGTAAACTTAAATCTTGTGAGTCTGTCTAATGATATTAAAATTTGTTCTGAGGTTAATTTTTTATACTTCATCTAAAATATTATATGATATCTCGTAAATTTTTGTAACAAGTTTTATGTAAACTTTTGTAAAGATTTCCTCAAAAATATGAAATTTTCAACCAAAAGTATACTTTATATATATAAGAGTATAAAAAACACGGAGACTAGGCACAAAAAATGGCTTTCTTGTTATTATTACACGAAAAAATGAGGCTGAAACGTCAAGTTAATAAACTGACGTTAAAGCAGTGTCGTTATGGCAGTCGCCTAGACCGTATGACGAAGAATATAGAACGCGTACAGAAAATGTATGCGAAGAAACAGTCTTATCTTCAAAAACAAGCTCAAATGATGCAGAGCCAAGCCACCGTATTCTTCCAGAATATGATGGGAGTTGGTGCGCAAAATCAAATGTTTAATCCATCTTGTTATCAATATGGTACAGCAGGTATGACAACGGCTGCTGCTCAAATCATGTCAAATTGGCAAGGTGGTGACAAATGGACAGATAAAGATAAAGTAGAACATGAACTCGGAAGCGACAGGGCTCAAGCTTTATGGCAAGCATATATGTCAGGGCAATTGGTTCCTGAAAAAGATTCTAATGGTAATGTTGTTTCAGGTAGCTATACCTTAAACGGAGAAAAAGTAGCTCCGGAAGAGTATGCAGCGTTACAAAATGCAATGCAGATGGCAAATGCTCAGGTTCAGCAGAGACAGATGTATGCCCAAGGTATGAGTTCTCAGTACCAAAACAATATCTCAATCTGGTTACAAGCACAAGAAGCACAACTTGAAGCAGAGCAGGATGCAGCACTTGCACCGTTAGAAGCAGAACAAACGGATATGGAACTGGAAAAAGAATCAGTAGAAACTCAATTGGCATACGCAAAAGAAAGATTACAAGCAATCGAGCAGGCTTGCAGCGAAGGAATAAAAGATTCAGCACCGAAGTTCGGATTAGGCTAATTATACTCGTTATATCTAAATCACCACCATTTGAGGTGGTGATTTTTTTTATTCAAGATTCACCCTCATCAGGACTCCGCCCAGCTTCTCCCCTCAAGGGAGAAGCGTGAAAAACTCTAAAACTATGATAAAATATTTCTATGAAAGATTATACAAAGCTTATAAAAAGACTTCGCCACAATCAAACGCTTCCGGAACAAGTGTTGTGGAAATCTCTCAGAAATAGGCGTTTTGCAAATTTTAAATTTAGACGACAAGTACAAATTGGATGTTATATAGTTGATTTCGTTTGTTATCAAAAAAATCTTATAGTTGAGTTAGATGGTAGTGAGCATTTAATGGAAGATAGAGTAAAATATGATGAAGAGCGAACAAATTATTTAAAATCACGAAATTTTAGGGTTATTCGTTACTTTAACAATGATGTATTAAATCATATTGACAAAGTATTGCTAGATTTGTGGAATAATCTAAATGAATAAGCAAGTTTCATGCTTCTCCCTTGAGGGGAGAAGCTGGGCGGAGCCCTGATGAGGGTGAATCTAAACTCTATATTTCTAGCGGTTGGTCTAAAGAACGAATTGAAACATCCACATCATTTGCGAAAAATTGTTTCATGTGATTAACCAAATCGTTTGTTGATTCAACCCAAAAAACAGGTGATGTCAATATTTTCGTAGAATAACCGTTAACGGGCGGAAGCTTAAACATGACAGGATCATCTCCGTGGTGTTTTGCTAAAATATTTTTTATCCCGCATAATTCTTCATATTTAACGTCTCGTTTTAAGCTGACTGTTACGATATTTGCGTTTTCAACCGACTTAACATTATCAATAAGAATGCTGATTGAATCTTCTCCGCGATGTTGTACTCTTCCTGTAATGACGACTTTATTATCCATTTGCAAAAATTCACCGTAATCTTGCAATTTTTTGTGGAAACAAACTCCGTCAACCTTGCCCGTCAAATCTTCTATTGTTACAAAGCGTAAAAACTTGGAAGGGTCTTTTTTTGTAGGTATTTGGCGAGTTGCGGTAATAAGCCCGCAAATTGTCACTTCTTCTTCCTCTTTAACTTCTGCAAGTTCGCTAATTCGATGTGTCATCAGAAATTGCATTTTATCACGTATGGAGAAAAGCGGATGCGAGGTTACATAGAAGCCCAGAAACTCCTTTTCAAAGAGCTGAATTTCTTTATCCGTATATTCAGCATCACTTCCTACTAACTGATATTGCACATTTGCGAAATCATCGTTTCCGCCCAGTGCCGAGAATAAACTAACTTGTCCCATAGCTCTGTCTTTTGCTTCTTTTGAGGTCACATCCAATATGTGTTCCAAGTTGTCGAAAAGTTGTTTTCTGCTTTTTTCTATATTTGCAAATGCTCCTGCTTTTATCAAACCTTCTAATGACTTTTTGTTAACATATTTTGCGTCAACACGTTTACAGAAATCAAAAATGCTTGTAAAATCACCATTTTCTTCACGTTCTTTGATAATTGCTTCTACAACAGGTGCGCCAACCCCTTTTATAGCAGCCATGCCGAAACGAATATTGCTTCCGTCAGGTGCATATTCCAAATAAGATTTATTGATATCAGGAGCGAGTACTTTTGCACCATAACGCTGCGCTTCTTCAATATATAATTGCGTTTGATCTTTGTTGTCGGATACGCTTGAGAGTAATGCTGCAAAGTATTCTACAGGATAATGACATTTTAAATATGCCGTTTGATATGCAACAAAAGCGTAAGCGGCTGAGTGAGACCTGTTAAAACAGTAAGACGCAAATGCCAAAATCTGGTTAAATAGTTTCTCTGCATCCTCTTTTTTCATATCGTGTTTTGCGGAGGCATCAATAAACTTTCCACGTTGCTCTTCCATCGTCTTAAGGTCTTTTTTACCCATCATACGACGTACTTGGTCTGCTTGTCCGAGCGAATAGTCTGCAAGAACCTGAAATACTTGCATAATCTGTTCTTGGTATACAATTGTGCCATACGTATCTTTTAACACCGGCTCGAGAAGCGGGTGAGCGTATGTAATTGCTTGTTTACCGTGTTTTCTTGCTACAAAGTCGTCAACCATGCCAGAACCAAGCGGCCCCGGACGGAATAACGCTACAAGCGCGCCTAAATCTTCAAACACGTCCGGCTTAAGCCTTTTAACCAGATTCATCATGCCTTGAGATTCAAGCTGGAATACACCGATTGTCTCACCTTTTACAAGCATATCGTAGGTCGGCTTATCATCAAGCGGAATGTGGTTAATATCGACATCAATTCCTCTGTATTTCTTAACCATTTTACAGGTTTTTGTAATCATGGTAAGGTTTCTTAACCCCAAAAAGTCCATTTTTAAAAGGTCAAGAACTTCGGTTGCTTCGTGTTTCGGGTATCCTGTTTGAACAATGCCATCTTTTGAAGGTTGCACCGGTAAAATTGTATCAAGCGGAGCGTGAGAGATAATTACACCTGCTGCGTGAGTACCTGTACCGCATTTCAATCCTTCGATTGCAACTGCCATATCAACCCAGCGTTTGAAGCTTATCGTATTTCCGGTTTCCGGATTTACAATTTGATAATCTTCGTTGTAGAGCTGTTTAAAATCAGAAGTCCCTTCTGCTGCAATAATATCTCTAAGCCATTCTGCTTTTGGATTTGTTGCGCGTGCCACATCAAGAGCCGGTTCGATTAAGCCCGTAATTCTGTTACTTTCGGCAAATGGAACTTGTAATACCCTACCGACACCCTTAAATGCTGCTTTTGGTGCATAGGTCGAGAACGTGATAATCTGACAAACTTTATCCTCGCCATATTTCTGCGTAACATAATCAATAACTTCGCTTCGGCGGTCGATACAAAAGTCAATATCAATATCGGGCATGGTAAAACGTTCAGGATTCAAAAATCTTTCAAACAACAGTTTGTGGTAAATAGGGTCAATATCCGTAATTTCCAATGCATAAGCAACTACAGAACCCGCAGCAGAACCTCTGCCCGGACCAACCGGAATGTCATGCGTTTTTGCGAAGTGGATAAAATCCCACGTAATCATAAAGTATGCAGGGAATCCCATGTGGTTAATTACACCAAGTTCATATTTTGTACGTTCTATAATCGACTCCGGAATAGGGTCTCCATAACGTTTTTTTAAGCCTTCAAAAACTACGTGTTCTAAATAGTTTTCAATACCTTGAATATAGATTGCTTCCTCAATAACGTCATCAGTAGATTCTGTTTTGTTTTTCTTTTTTAGACGTTCTATTATTTTTGAATCAACTTTATCCGCGGTAGCCAAGTATTCATCTGGTACATCATAATGAGGCAATGGCGCGTTATGAAGTTCTATCTCTACATTGCATTTCTCTGCAATTTCTTCCGTGTTCGTACAACATTGTTCAAATGTAGCTTCATCCATCCAAGAGAATGCCTGTCGCATTTCATCTTTTGATTTAACGTAAAATTCGTTGTTAGGAAAATGAAAACGCTTTTCATCATCTTTATTGGCATTTGTCTGTAAGCAGAGCAGAGTGTCTTGTGCATCCGCATCTTCTTTGCGTAAGTAATGCGAGTCATTTGTTATAACCATTTTAATGTTCAGCTCTTTTGCTATTTTCATTAAATCAGGATTAGTGCGCTTCTGCTCATCAAG
Source organism: uncultured Vampirovibrio sp. (assembly GCA_964503025.1). GTDB lineage: Bacteria > Cyanobacteriota > Vampirovibrionia > Gastranaerophilales > Gastranaerophilaceae > CAG-196. Next base: position 15,375 of record CAZCZF010000025.1, read on the forward strand.
ATTATGATCTTGTAGCTCTATATAATAATCATCACCAAACAAATCTTTGTATTGTTGCGCTACATCTTTCGCTTTTGTATATTCGCCTTTTAAAAGGTTTTGCAACACTTCACCGCCCAGACAGGCAGAACAACAAACCAAACCTTCGTGATATTCTTTTAGAAGCTCAAAATTTATACGTGGTTTGTAGTAAAACCCTTCACACCAAGCTGTTGAAACCAGCTTAATTAAATTTTTGTATCCCTTATTATCCTTCGCAATTAAAACCAAGTGGTACATAGGGTTGTGCGTGCTGTCTTTGGAATGAATATCACCATCGTGAACATAAAACTCGCAACCGATAAGCGGATTAACTCCGTTGTGCTTTGCAAGCTCGTAAAATTCAACTGCTGAATACATGACGCCGTGGTCAGTAATTGCAATAGCAGGTAGCTCGTTTTCTTTTGCGTAATTAACTAGGTCTCCGACTCTTATCATTCCGTCAAGAAGTGAATATTCCGAGTGGATATGTAATGGTATAAGTTTTGACATATCTATAGTCTAGCACAAGAAGGTATTAAGGTTTGTAAAATTATTACTCTGCTAAAATATACTTTCTGCCACTGTCTATAACTTTGTAGTTTAATTTTGAAATCTCATCGTCAATCAATTTTTGAGGAATAATTACTAAATTATTTTCCTTGTCCAAAGCTTTTTTTAAATCGTTGAATTCATAAAACGATCCAAATTCTACCGGCTTGCCACTATAATATGCAAGTGAATATTTGCGTGCAAACCTATATGTAGTGATTGATTTGTTATTCTCTTTTGCGTATTGTGCATATCGCATAAGTTCATCTTGTCCGAATTTGTAATCTACTTCAAAGAATTTTTCCGTACCTATAGCCGAAAAACATGTGATAAATGCTACATAAGTGAAAAATACGGCTGTATATTTTCCTCTAAGCGCGAATATTATTGAAATAACTCCGCACAATAAGGGTGAATATATGCAAAGTAGCTTGCAAGCACTAATATCAGCCATAAGTCTTTTCGGTAGATAGTATGGCGCTAATATTGCCGCAATTGAAGTCAGTATAAGTATAATACCTGCAACATAAACTGTTTTATCAATTATTCGGCTATATTCACCGCGTTCCATGTAATTAGTCCATACATATCCGCCAAGACAAGCCAGTGCAGGATAAATCGGTAAGATGTATGTAATTAGTTTTGTGTCCGATATTGAAAAGAATAGTAAAATAAATACCGCAATAATACCGTTATAGAGCAAAAATTTTCTTGTATCGGTTAAATCGAGATTGTAGTCTTTTTTATAAATCTTACGACCGAATACTGCAAGAGTAGAGAGTATCCAAGGAAAGAAGCCCCAAAGAATTGTAACAAAATAGAAATAGAATGGCTGTTTTCTGCCAAGTGTATCCTCTCCGAAAAATCTTTCTATGTGATGTTTTATGATGTACTCATTGAAAAAAAGCGGGTCGTGCAATTTAAGCATGACAAGATGCCATGGAAGAGTTATCAACAAAAATAATCCCATGCCTACTAGAAAATATTGAGGTTTAAAAATTTCTTTAAAGTTTTTTGAAACCAGAGCAATAAAAAACATTGCCCCAAATGGCACTATAAATCCCGGAATACCTTTTGCCATGACTGCAAAACCTGAAAATATGTAAAAAAGCCACCAAAAGTACTTTTTGTTTTTTTCTTCGCAAAAATTTGTAAGCATTCCAAAACATAGCGAGAACCATACACACATTGCGATACTGATGTCAAGAATTGCAAATTTTGCGAGGATTAGAAATTCTAAAGATGTAGCAAGCATTAGGGATGAAACTACTCCATACGTTCTGGAAACAATTTTTCGCCCCATAAAATATGTCATATATGCACACAATGTTCCTGCCAAAGCTACCGGAAAACGAGCTGTAAACTCGTTTATATGTCCAAACAATGCAAATGAGAGACATTCTGCCCAAAAGAATAAAGGTGGTTTTTCAAAAAAGTAATCGCCGTTTAAATACAAAGTCATAAAATCTTTTGTATTAAACATGTCTTTTGCCATCAAAACATATCTTGATTCATCGACATCCATTAGCGCATAAGCCCACAAATTATGGAAAAAGATAAAATAAAACAATATTCCAAGTCCAAGAATGGTAAACAACTCCGGATGTTTAAAAACAAGGTTTTTAGTTTTTTGCATAACTCCCCCTCAAGCAATTTTATTTTATCATGAATTTTATAATTTGAAGAGAGTTAATTTTCTCAAATTATACTAAAATCGTGCAAATACTTTTTCTATATTTTTCAAATAATCTGTTGTCTCAAAACACTCTTCCAACTCTGTTGAAGAAAGTATATTCTCTTGCTTTAAACCTTCTTTGAAGTTTCCGCCGTTGAGTGCGTCAAGTGCGTGCTTTTGGACAATTTTGTAAGCTTCTTCTCGTGAAAATCCTTTTTCTTCTACAAGTTTTAGCATTATTTTTTGTGAAAATATCACTCCTCCATAGAGTTTTGTATTTTTTAGCATATTGTCTCTATGTATAACAAGATTTTCTACAACACTATTAAATCTGTGGAGCATAAAGTCTGTAAGTATAAGCGAATCAGGGAATATTATTCTTTCTGCCGAACTGTGCGAAATATCTCTTTCGTGCCAGAGGTTAATGTTTTCAAAAGCGCATAGCATATTTGAACGTACGACTCTTGCAAGTCCGCACAGGTTTTCACATAAAACAGGGTTCTTTTTGTGTGGCATTGCAGAAGAACCTTTTTGATTTTTACCAAAACCTTCTTCTACTTCTCTAACTTCTGTTTTCTGTAAGTGCCTAATTTCTGTTGCAAATTGCTCTATAAGAGAAGTGATTAAAGCTAATGTAGATAAGAATTTTGCGTGTCTGTCTCTTGAAATAATTTGTGTTGAAATTTTTGCAGGGATTAAACCGAGATTTTTACAAGCAATTTCTTCCACTTCAACAGGTACATTGCTGTACGTTCCGACAGGCCCGGAAATTTGTCCGACTGAAATTTCTTCCAATGCTTGAATAAATGTATTTTTCGCTCTTTCCAAAGCATCTACCCAGTTTAAAAGCTTAAATCCGAATGTTGTAATTTCTGCGTGTACTCCGTGAGAACGTCCGATACAGACAGTGTTTTTTTCTTCAAATGCGCGTTTTTTTACCGTATTTATAGTTTCTTCAAGCTCCTTTAAAATAATTTTAGAACTATCTGCAATTTGAAGTGCGAATGCTGTGTCAATTACATCCGAGCTTGTAAGTCCCATGTGTATGTATTTTGCATTATCTTTGCCGACTGATTCATTAACGGAAGTTAAAAATGCGATAACGTCATGCTTTACTTCCCGTTCTACTTCGTCGATTCTATCAAGAGAAAATCCGGCTTTTTGTTTGATAGCGGTTAGAGAGTCAGAAGGAATTACACCTAACTGATGATAAGTTTCGCAAACAGCAAGTTCAACCTTTAAGTAGTAGTTAAACTTTTCATCCAATTCCCATATTTTTTTTATTTCTTCTCGCGAATACCTATCTATCATTTTTCCTCCGATTGTTAGAACCCTCTCCAAAAGGAGAGGGTAACTTTTAGATTTTTATTTGTTCAGCAATGATTTCCAATAATTTTTTTCAGCCTTAATTGCATTCTTTGTATTTTGTCTTCTTGCTTCAGCTTCTTTCTTTTGTTTTTCTAACTCTTGTTGACGTTGAGCTTGTTGCTTCTGTAATTCTGCTTTTTTAGCTTCATTTGCTTTTTTGTTAGCTTCTGCCTTAGTGCGAACTTCTTGTTCTTTCTTCGTTACAGGTTCAAGCTTTTTGTTTACATAGTTTTGTAATTTAGATTCTGCAGCATTTGCAAGGCTCATTGAAAATGCCAATACTGATAATACGCATAAAATTTTCTTCATGATAAAACTCCTTTCTTTTCTATTAATTAAAGCATGGAATAAGTTTATTTTTCAAGTATAATGTTTGTATGAGTGTAGAATTATTAGGGTTTAATATAGACAATTATTCTTTTGATGAAGCTGTAATGAAAGCAAAGAGCTTGATTGACGGAGATAAGGTTGCACAGGTTGTGACAATAAATCCGGAGATGTTTCAAACAGCAGACAGTGATTCCAATTTTGCAAATATCATCCGTGAAGCAGAGATGGTAATTCCTGACGGAGTTGGAGTGAAAATTGCTCTTAAGTTTACTGGAAAAACTGCAGCAAGAATTCCCGGAATAGATTTTGCAAAAAAATTACTGAAAGAAGCTGCATTAAGCAATATTCCTGTAGCAATAATCGGTTCTAAAGAAGAAGTTATTACTAAAGCTGTGAAAAATTTGCAACAAGAAATAAGCGGTATAAATATTGTTTACAGCCACAATGGTTATTTTGACGATGATAATGCTATTTATGAAGAACTGAAAAAGTATTCGCCAAAGCTTATACTTGTCGCACTTGGTTCTCCAAGGCAGGAGAAATTCATTTATGAAGCTAAAAAGCAACTGAATCCTGCTTTAATGATAGGTATTGGTGGAAGTCTTGATGTTTGGTCAGGATGTGTGAAACGTGCGCCAAAAATTTTTCAAGTGCTTGGTCTTGAATGGTTGTACAGAACGGCTTGCCAACCTTCTCGCTTGAAACGTATTTTCCCGACGCTACCGTTGTTTTTGATAAGAGTTTTAAACTATAAGGATAAAATATAATGCTTACCGATACAGAAAAAGAAGATTTGAAAGACTCAGCAAAAGAAGTAAGAAGAAACATTGTGAAAATGGTTCATAATTCAAAATCCGGTCATCCGGGAGGTTCGCTTTCCGGGGCGGATATTTTAACTGTTTTGTATAAAAAATGTTTGAACATTCCGGTAGAGTGGGATAATGCACCTGATTTTGAAAAACGTGACAGATTTATTTTGTCTAAAGGTCATGCTTCTCCTCTTTTATATTCAATTTTGGCGATGAAAGGGATTATTAAATCAGAAGATTTGATGACGTTCAGAAAAATTGGCTCTAAACTTCAAGGGCATCCTGCAAAACACTATCTTGCAGGAATAGAAACTTCAACCGGTTCATTGGGGCAAGGTCTTTCTATCGGGTGTGGTGTTGCTCTCGGTTTAAAGCTTAAAAATAATCCTGCACATGTAGTTGTTTATACCGGTGATGGTGAACTTCAAGAGGGTTCTTGTTGGGAAGCTTTTATGCAAGCTGCTCATAGAAATTTGGATAATCTTATTGTAATTATAGACAGAAACCGATTACAAATTGACGGTTGTACGGAATATGTAATGGCTCTTGATAACTTGCCTGAAAAATTAAAAGCTTTTAATTGGGATGTACTAGAAATTAACGGTCATGATTATGATGATATTTATAATGCGGTGGAAAAAGCTAAAAAGATAGCTAAGCCTTGTGCAATCATTGCGAATACGACTAAAGGTAAAGGCGTTTCGTTTATGGAAAACCAAGCAGGTTGGCACGGAAAAGCTCCTAATGACGAACAATTAGAACAAGCTTTAGCTGAGTTGAATTAGTATTAAATAGAGGAATTGTAATGACAAAGACCTGTCCGTTTTCAACAAATAAAGAATGTAATAATGAGTGTCCGCTTTATATTGAGCCGAATGAACTTAATGAATTTGTTACGGCAAGACTCTCTTCTATCGGCATAATTAAGCGAACTGAGGGAGAATGTTCGCTAAAGATGTTGGCATTAAGTCAAAGCCGTTTTATATTTGAAAATACAACAACCAGAGGTTAAATTTTGTGTAATGCATAAAAAAATCGGTTGAAGTTTCAACCGATTTTTTATTGTTTGTAAAATATTTGAGTTTCGTTATTTTAGAGCTTATGCGTATAAGTCTTGTTGTGCTTCTGCTTCGATTTTCTTGTTTTTGTTATTTACAATCATAGCACCAATACCTGCACCAACAACAGCAGCTCCTGCAGCCCAAGCAGCTTTAGCTTTTCCGCTCATACCGCCGAATTTACCCTTTACTTCGTTAAAGATTTTATTGTATTCTTCTTTTACTTTGTTTAGATTTTCTTCTGCGGCTTTTTTAGCACCTTCATTTACTTTGCCCTTTTCAGATGCAACTTTGTCATACGCAGCTTGTTTTTCTTCAACTATCTTAGCCAAGTTTTTGTAGCTGTCTTTTTTCATTGCTTCTTCTTCTGACAAACCTTTTGCGACTGTTGTTGCGGTTTCATTACCGATAAATTTTTTGAATTGTCCTTTTATCTGACTTGTAATCTTGTTCAAGTTTGCATCACTTCTCTTTAATTTAGCCATTTGAGCTTCTAGTTTTGATAATGTTGCATCTTTCCCAACTATATCATCTACATTCTTTAATAGAGCTTTTTCTTCTGCTACATACTTGCGACCAATTCCAAGTTTTGCATCCAACACTTTTTTCGCCTCTGCAGGTGTATCTACATTGTGTTTGTCTAATACATCTTGTACCAAAGAATCGTACTTCCAAGCGCCAGTAGCAGAATCTTTTACTAATTTTGCACCATCTATAGTTTTTAGTTCAGATTCATAACTCTTAATATTAGTTTTTAAATCATCCAAGAAATCTTTATCTACTGCTGTTCTTTGGATACCAAGATTTCTTAGTAAGCCTTTGTCAATTTTCATTGATTTAGGCAATTTTTCAAGTTGCTTCAAACTTTCTGTGTAAGATTTAAATGATTTAGAAATGCGTTCAGCAACTTCATCAGTTCTTTCTTCCATTAATTTTTGGTATTCGGTTCTACCGAATCCTAATTTTGAGACTTGAACTTTAGCATATTTTTGAGAACCGTCTTTTGCAGTTACTGGAATGTATTTGTATCCTACACTAGCAACACCTTTTGAATCAACTAATGCTTTTTCTCCGCCACCAAGTTTGATAATTTCAGCATCAGTTAATCTTGCAATTTTATGCTTTGTTACTGCATCTTCAATTGCAGATTTACCTTGCTTGCTTGAAAGATATTCGTCCAGTGATTTGATATCTTTTCTACGCTTGCTTTTTGGTTTAATTTCTTTGTTAGCATCATTGATAATATCATCATACATATCATTAATAGCAGTTCTACGATATGAAATAGCACTATCTAACTTCGTATACTTAGTGCTGCTTTCTAAATTGTTTTTTGCAACTTCATATTTAGAGTACAAATCATTGTAAGCATCTACCTGCTTTTTCGTCATTGACCAGTTTGGATCGTAAGGGACGATTTCTCCACCTTTTTTAATTGTAATCTTTTTGCCTTCTGTTAATTTTGCTAATTCTTTATCACGAGCTTCAATTGCTTTGTCTAAAGCTTCTTTTTCTTTGCCGTCATAAACAGCTTTGCCTGCTTCTGACAATTTTGCTTCTGCTTCTTCTACAGCCTTTTTCTTTGACGTTAATTCTATTTTGTCTTGTTCATTTGCTTTTTTGATAAGTTCTTCGTAGCTATTAGCGCCTCCTTTGTTAATAAGAGATGTTGCTGCGTAAGCACCTACTCCACCAATAGCCGCACCGCCTAAAGCATAAGGCATTGCGCTTACCCTTTGTGGCTGAATTTGTGGTTGAATCATTAATTCATCTGACATAACTAATTACTCCTATATTTTACAACTTTATATTTGTTATTTGTTTTTCTAACCTTTGAAGAAGGTTGGATGTGGTGTTTATCCACTTTTTTGTAATCCCATAAATCTATACATCTTTTGGTCTTATATATCTAAACACACAAACGAAATAAAAATTGCTATATGTTTGTCATATAAATCTCACCTTTTTTTGATTAGATTCTTAAAACTATTATACTGACTGAATTTCAGCTTGCAAATTCGTCTTTACAAAAGTTAACAATAACGCTAAAATTTTTGCAAATGCTACTCAATTAACCAATTAATCAAAAAAAAAGAGTCTGTATTGACTCTAAAAACTTTAATGTGTGAAGTGTAGTTGTGTATGTATTCAAATGGATTTTTTATCCTCGTATATATATAAAGTATTTTTCTAGTTAATAAT
>CAZCZF010000026.1:0-23196 GCA_964503025.1 uncultured Vampirovibrio sp.
ATATAACAGATACAAAAAAATATGTTATTTTACTTATTTTCTTCATTTGTGTCCTCACTTGCAGCAGGAACTACATTAACGCGTATAATTTTGTAACCGAACCCAGTTAGGCTGAATTTTATGCTCAAATCTTCTATATCAGCTTGTGTAAGCCCGATAGAAGCTACGATATATTCGTTTGCATTATCTTTGTTGGAAATAAAAAGTCTTTCCAAAATGTTATCTTCCGGCAATTTTCTAAAAACTTCCTTTGCCTGTTTTTGCGGGTATTCAACTTTATCACTTGCAATAGACGCAATCGCAATAACATTTTCAGGAGGTGTGAATTCCAAAGTTGCAGTATATTCTTCTCCTGCGTTCACACTCAACGGAGCTGTGAGTGAAATGTCAATATCTTTAGCTGTGCCGTAAAGCATAGATGTTGATTCGGATACAACCTCATCCGAAACAACTTTCCAATCACCATTTATTTTCTTTAAATAATAAATGCTCTCAGATTCACCGCGTAAAACACCATCCATTTTTTCCGATACGGGAATATTTGCGTAAGAAGTTTCAGTAACTTCAACTTTTGCGCCGTTGTCATTAATATCTATATCTTTTATTTTGACCCCGTAAACAACTTTGTCATAAGTATCCCATACATCTTTTACAATATTTGAGTATGTTTCAAGGTTAAAACCATCTGCGTTTACGTAACTTTCATCGTACGTAGCAATAAACTTTTTGAAATTTGTTTTATTTGCGTATTTTACTTGTGAACGTAACAAAGATTTTATTTCTCGCGTATCGCTGTTTGAAGCATAGAGCTTAAACAAATTAAAATCACTGCCTGCAAATGTTGCAGGTGAAATTAATAGTGCTAACAAGATGATTAATATTCTTTTCTTCATATCTGAATTATACTCTAAAATTAACAAAACTTGAATACTTACTTTTTCTGTTTATGTATGGTATAATTTTTCTATGATTTTTTAAGTGTGACAGGAGAAGAAATGCCAAATATCGACATTGATGATGAGTTTTTGAAGCTTTTTTATGATATAACAAATTCTAAGCCGCCAAAGGAAGTTGCACTGCTGGATTTAAAAAATCAATTGATTAACATAGTTGACACCATAAAAGAACTTAATGCAAATGCGAAAAAACCGATATTAAGCAGAGCTATAAATCCACTCTTAGCAGAGGAGGAGGAGGAGGAAAAACAAGGACCTGCGATTTTGATTGTAGATGATTTGGGTGTAATAACATATCAACTTAAAGTTTTGCTGTCAGCATTTGATTACGATATTGAATGTTCACAAGAGATATATGATGCAGTAAATAAGTACAAAGCGCGCAGGCATCGTTATGTAGTAATGGATTTATTTATACCGACGGAACGTGAAGGATTTATTCTCTTGACTGAATTAAAGAAAATGGCTTTGTCATACGGTTCTCCGACTACGGTTGGTGTAATTACTGCTTCTCCGAGAAAAGAAACCGAGGCTCAATGTAAGGCAAGAGGTGCAGATTTCTTCCTAGAAAAAAACAATGACTGGCAATCTTCGCTGTTTAATATAATGAAAGGTTATATTGATGCAGAAAATGGCACAGAGGATGAGGATAATTACTAGACAATGGAACAAAAATCGTTATTTTCGGTAATTTCTCCAATTATGGTCGGACCATCCAGTTCTCACACTGCAGGTGCAGTGAGGTTAGGATTGATGGCAAGAAATATTTACAGAAATGAGTTTTCTAAAGTTAAGTTTGTACTTTACAACTCGTTTGCTACTACCGGCTTCGGGCACGGTACAGATAAAGGTCTGTTGGCGGGGGTTCTTGGCTATTCGGTAGATGAGCCTCTAATTAAAAATATTTTTGATATAGTTAAAGATGTCGAATATTCCTATGATTATCATCAGGATATTTCGAGACATCCAAATTCTGTAGATATTACTTTTGATGATAAAATGACCATTTCGGGAGATTCTGTAGGAGCCGGAGAAATTAGAATTAACAGCATAGATGGCTTTTTAGTTGATATTGACGGCTCTTATGATACTTTGCTTTTGATGTATAAAGATCAACCCGGCATGATTTCAAAAGTCAGTGATATTATTCAAAGACAAAGAGTGAATATTGCTTCGCTCCATTGTGACAGAAGCTCAAAGGGCGGTACTGCATCCATGTATGTAGCGCTGGACGTTCCAATTGGTCAGGATGTTGTTGAAAAAGTTAAACAGATAAAAGATGTATTTTTTGTAACGAATATAAGAAAGCTTAAATAATGCCGATATTATCATTTATAGATCTTGAAAAAAGATGTAAGGACGAAAATAAAACAATTTATCAAATTGCACAAGAAAAAGAAGCAGCACTTTTAGATGAGACGGTTGATGTTGTTAGACTTAGAGTTCTTGAAGATTTAATTGCAATGAAAGAAGCCATAAAGAATGGTATGAAATCTCAGGAAAAAGCAATCAGCGGTTGGTGTGGAGATGATTGCGCAAAACTTATAGATTCTTTCCAAAAACGTCATGCTCTTTTTGGAAAAACTTTTGAAAAAATCTTAACGTATTCTTTGGCAACGGCAGAAGAAAACTTAAGAATGGGCAGAATTGCAGCTTGCCCAACGGCAGGTTCTTGCGGAATTGTACCGTCTGTTATTGTTTCTGTTGCAGAGGAATCAGGTGTTTCAGAAGCGCAACAAATTAACGGATTGCTAACTGCCGGAATCATCGGGCTTATTGTTTCCAATAAAGTGCAACTTGCTGGGGCAGTTGCCGGTTGTCAAGCTGAATGCGGAGTTGCGGCAGCAATGGCTTCCGGTGCATTAGTGCAAATGTTGGGCGGTGATTTTAAAGAAATAATTAATGCCTCTGCGCTTGCAATGAAAAATATTTTGGGCTTAACCTGCGACCCTGTTTGCGGATTAGTTGAAGTTCCTTGTATAAAAAGAAACGCTTTTCTCGCGGTTCACGCCGTAACAGGTGCAGAACTTGCTCTTTGTGGTGTTGAAAGTAAAATTCCTATTGATGAAATTGTAGATACACTAAAAATAACGGGACAATTGATGTCTCCGCTCTTGAAAGAAACTTCACAAGGTGGACTTGCAAAGACAAAAACTGCAATTGCATTAGAGAAAAAACTTGGATTAAGTTAAGCGAGAGTTATTTAGGCAAATATACGGTATAAGTTTCTTCAGGAGTGATTTTCGCATGACCTCCTCTTAGGAATATAAAGAAGAATCCTGCGCCGGTAAAGACTCCACTTACGATAGCAAGAGGTCTTACCCATAAAACTCTTTTTGCTCCGGTTTTTGATACTTCGCCGACTAGAGAAACATTTTTCATTTCAAAGTTACCCAGTACCAAGTCGGCAGGAACTCCCCATACATCATTTTGAGAAATTGTTTCAATTCTTGCCCTGACAGGAGTTCCAGCAGGATATGTTTTATTTTTGTATTTAACCTCTTTTACCGTTACAAAATCCAAATAAGTACCTTCCACTGGTTTGTTCTTCGTTGAAAACGGTTCTAGTATTCTAATCTCAATTTCTTCTTCCGATGATATGGCATTAACAACTTGTGGTATATTAGAAAAATCTTTATTTTTTAATGTTTCTTCAACAAATTCGTCTCTTACTAGTGCGTTTGCAGGTGCAGCACAGAATACACACAACAAAAATAGTACAAAGAGTTTTTTATAAGTAATTAACTTTTCCATTAGCTTGTTTTTTCACCTTTGCTTCAAATTTTTTACGATTTTCTCTTGAAGTTATAAGAAAATTTTGATAATAAATGTTTTCAATGTAGGCATTATTTGCAAGATATTGCGGATATTTTCTGTAAATATATTCGTAAACCGCCATCATTCTTCTTGTTGTAAGTGGATGAGAATGACACCATTCATATCTTGTTTGACTACCAATTTTGTTTATCATAACAATAAAAGCTATCGGGTTGTATCCGGCTTTTACCATATAATCAACCGCGCGTTTATCAGCTTTATATTCATATTTTCTTGGTGCAGAAAAATGGCTTACCGGTTCAAAAAATCCTCTAAAAATACCGTCGTATGAATCTACGCCGTGTGAGATTTCATGAGCCAAAACTGCAGCCAGTTCATCCTCACTGTCCAGCATGTTAAATATACCTCTATATACAACGATACTTCTGTCTCGAGAGGAAGTATACGCATTAACAACGCTTTTGGAAGAATCAAAATAAAAAGTCATTTTTTTATCAATGTTATTAGCGTTTAAAATCTTGAAACCGGTAGAAACAACTTTATTTTGCATTTTTTGCAACTCGGAATTGTTGAAAAATACTGAATCAGCAAACACGGAAGCAGTTGAAAATACCGTAAATAACAATGAAACCAGTAGAAACTTTTTCATATTTTCTCCTTTGGTTGAACTTCTTATTTTAGAATTGTTCTAAGAAACGCTTGTCGTTGTTAAAGAATAGTCTGATGTCATCAATGGCATATTTAAGCATTGCAAGACGTTCGACTCCCATGCCGAATGCAAAACCTGAATATACATCAGGGTCGATGCCAACACCCTTAAGAACATTTACATCTACCATGCCGCAACCAAGTATTTCTAACCATCCTGTACCGCTACATACTCTACAACCTTTGCCCTGACACATTATGCACTGAACATCAACTTCTGCGGACGGTTCTGTAAACGGGAAAAAGCTGCTTCTGAAACGAGTTGGACGAGATGCACCAAAATACAATCTGATAAACTCATTTAGAACACCTTTTAAATCACCGAATGTAATATCTTTATCAACATACAAACCCTCAATTTGGTGGAAGAAATTGTTTTTACGAGCGTTTACGTTTTCGTTTCTGTAAACTCTTCCCGGTGCAATAATTTTTATCGGTGGTTTGTTGTTTTCCATTGCGTGAATTTGTGCTCCGGATGTTTGGCTTCTCAAAACAACTCCCGGCATATTTCTTACATAGAATGTATCCTGAACATCACGTGCCGGATGGTCTTTTGGTACATTTAGCATATCAAAATTATAATACTCGGTTTCTACTTCAGGAGATAAATCTGGAGATACAACTGAGAAACCTAAATTCTGGAAAATAGTCACAATTTCATTTGTTGTAGAAGTCAGCGGGTGTACTTTGCCTTGTGGAACGTATTTACCGCTCAATGTAATATCAATTCTATCTTTTTGGAGTTTTTCGTTTAACTCTTTTTGATAAAAAGCAGCATGCTTTTCTTTAAGCATATTTTCCAAGTCTTGAGTAATTTGGTTTGCAAATGCACCAACAACTCTCTTGTCATCATCAGAAAGGTCCTTCAAGCCTTTTTTAATAGAATTAAATTCACCTTTACGACTCAAATACTTAAGTCTGATTTCATCAATATCACTGATTGATTGTGCTTTTTCAATATCACTTTTTGCTGATGTGTATATATTTTCCAACTGTTCTTTCATAATATTCTCCCTTTAGAAATCATACCGCAGCAGAAATAAAATGTAAACAGGACTAATGTGTGATATTCGTTAATACAAAAAATAAGGATAGCAAACCTGCTGTTTTTAAAATAGATTTCAGTAATCCAACTTTAATTTCTTTGTTTCCATGTACAGGTACAACTATACGTGCATCTTCACCACGTTTCGTATATACATGGTGAGAACCATTGATGCGAACTAAAATCCAGCCATTTTCTTCTAAAATCTTACAAAGCTTTTTACCGGTAATATTTCTCATAAAGCTAACGAGATAACCTCTCCGTCATTTTCAGGAATGTCTACAGAAAACCATGCATTAATTGCTTCTTTAATATTTTCTTTTATTTCTTCTATTGTTTCACCTTGACTAAAGCATCCTTTTAAAGCCGGAACTTCTGCCCAATACCCATTTTCTTCTTTGTGTATAATAACGTCAATATTCATATTCTATCCTTTGCCTTTATGTTCATTATTGCATATTTTTATAATTTTTCAACATTAATAAAATACCAAGATTTCATACATATAAATGATAGTAATTTTGTAACAAATTGTTACAATGTATAAAGACATGTTTTAGGGTAGAGGGATGGAACAAGACACATCATCTTACAGCAAAATAAAAAGAGCGACAAATGAAGAACTTGCAGAAATGTGGGCTCGATATTTTGACGACCACGAAAACAAAGAGCTGAGAGACGCTCTTATTCTTCAGTATATTTACCTTACAAGATATGTCGTAGGGCGTGTGAAAGTTGCACTTCCGCCGACTTTTTCGTTTGAAGATATTTCAAGCTACGGTGTAGAAGGACTTATTGACGCAGTAGAAAAATTTACTCCAAAGATGGGCGCAAGATTTGAAACTTATGCTCTTGTAAGAATCAGAGGGACTATTATTGATAAAATACGTTCCCAAGATTTTCTGCCAAGAAGTATTCGCAGAAAAATAAAAGATGTAAAAGAAGCACAAGAAGAATTGAAAAAACAATTCGGACGTGCTGCGACCAACACAGAAGTTGCCAATTTTCTCGGTATAGAAAAGGAAAGGGTTGAGCAGCTTTTATCGGAAGATACAACAGTCACTTCAATATACGACAAAAAGGGAAGTGCGGAAGGTGATATTGAAATCATAGATACAATTCAGGATTCTCATAACTTGGCTCCGCATGAACAAATGGAAGAAAAAGATGTTAAGAAAGAATTGGAGAATGCTTTGAAGAGACTGCCGGAAAGAGAAAGAACAATTATGGTTCTTTATTATCATGAGAACATGACACTTAAAGAAATTGGTGAAGCTATAAATGTATCTGAATCAAGAATTTCTCAGCTCCACGCACAAGCAATTATGAAGCTTAAAAATCTGTTGAGCGAAAATCGTTCAGAAAGATTGAAAAGAAGTATTATATAGGGGTAAATGTATTTGGTTTAATGTGAAACTACTAGCTTAATGTTTTTACAAAAACTCGGCTAAAATCATATTGCTGATAAGAACTCCTTTGAGGTTCAACGTATAGCCTAAATGCGTTTTTTCAATGTAATCTGAATATTTATCAAGAATAGCTTTGTATTTATTTTCAAAATTAATCCCAAATTTCTGTTTTATTCGTTCAACATTTATTCCCTCGGTTTTTCTGAACCCAAGGAATATTTCTTCTTCTAATTTTTCTTGCTCTGTTAGAGTTTTTCCGTATTCGTGAATATGTGGTTTTGCCATATACTCTTCTAAGGTTGTAAAGTTTGAATATCTGACTCCGTTAACATAGCCGTGAGCTGCTGTGCCAAAACCATAGTATTCATCATTGTTCCAATAATTCAAATTATGTTTCGATTCAAAACCTTTTTTTGAAAAGTTACTTACTTCATATCGGTAAAATCCGTTTTTCTCAAGAATTTCATTTACCTTTTCGTACATATCAGCTTGCTCATCATCAGTAGGGATTGCTATTCCCTCTCCTAATCGAAGAGAATCGGAGCGAGGTGGCAAATTGTTAATAATGTTCCACCAAGCACATCCTTCCTCAATCTTTAGTCCATAAGTCGAAATATGCTGAATACCAAGACTTAAAAACTTTTCCAAATCTTTTTCTAAACCACTTATAGTTTGCGTCGGAAGTCCATAAATCAAATCAACACTGATATTCTCAAATCCCGCTTCTTTTGCAAGTTTAACAGCTTCTATAATTTGAGCAGAACTATGCCTGCGCCCAATTAGTTTCAAAATATTATCATCAAATGTCTGAGAACCTATGCTCAAACGATTTACCCCAAGTGTACGGAGTCGGTTAAAATATTCTTTGCCCCCATTTACCCCCTTTACCCCTACATCGTCCGGATTGATTTCCAAAGTAAATTCGTAATTCTCTTGAAATTTGAAAGGTTTTATTATCTTTGATAAAAGCTCTACTGACAAAAGAGATGGTGTTCCGCCACCCAAATAAAGCGTATTTAAAGCTTCTCTGTTGTAATTTTCAGATATATCTTTCAAAAGCGCATAAACATATCCTGTCATTAATTCAAGACGATTGAACGATACAAACGAACAATATTTGCATTTCGATTTACAAAATGGTATATGGATATAAGCGTTGTTTACCAAATTTACCTCGGTGATTTTTGTCTATTCTTCATCAAGCTTAAAGAAGTTAGAATCCCATCTCAAATCAATATATTTAACTTTCTTATTAAGCATTTTTACTTGCGGAATCAAAGTTTGAATTCTATGGATTTTATCAAAAGTACCGGAATTAAAGCTTCCGAGGCGCAAGTTTACGGTTGGAATTTTTACATAAACATCTTTCGGATTTCTGTAATCTATATATTCAACATTTTCTCCTGAATACATTTCTACCGTAGCAGCCAATGTCTTGAAGTTATTAACCTTTGTTTTATCCCAATTTCTGTAATCATCACCACTTCCATAAGTAATGACTTTTACGGTTTTATATTCCGGTGCAAGTGGCATATAATCGTGCCCGATTAGTTTTCCGTCTGCTGAGAAAAATGCAATCGGCTCTACGTTTACGTCAGGTGAAATCGTTATGAGTGGAGTTCTTTCTATAATAATAATTTGTAATCTTGCAGGATACCAAAAACGTCTTATATAAACATCCCTAACCGGTTCTAGCTGCATAATGCTCTTTTTCAAATCATCTGTCTTTACAAGAAAAATCGGTTTTGTATTAACTTGATTTCTTCTGAGCGCAGAAAGAATTTTTTGTGACGGAACAATTCTGTTATTGAGTATTTCCAGAGAAGAACTGCTCAAGCTATCAAATGCATTTGTATGAAGTCGCCATTGTGGCATTTTTAAAATAAAAAGACCGAGAGCAATCAAAAACATAATTATAAACAAGCGCCAAAGAGCACGCAATTGGTTCAAGCGTCGTTGAGATTTTCTGACTTGACGCTGCATCCTTGCCTGTTGCAACCTTCGGTTTTGATAATATTTATGATTTCTTCTGCCTTCGTCTGACATTATTTATTTAATCCTACACTGTTAAGTATCATTAAAACAAGATTGTCATAATCAATTCCACAAACTTTTGCTTGAGCCGGCAAATCGCTTGTATCTGTCATCCCCGGATTTGTATTAACTTCCAATATATAAGGAACATCTCCTACAATATGAAAATCTACTCTGGAAACTCCTGAACATCCGCAAGCCTTAAATGCTTTTTTTGCATAATCTTTTACTTTCGCAGTCATTTCTTGAGATAATTCAGCAGGTAATACAAACTCGGTCATTCCTTTGGTATATTTGCATTCGTAATCGTACCATTCGTTTTTAGGACGAAGCTCTAATATTTCTGTGGCGAAAGTGAAAACTCCCTCTCCTTGAGGAGAGGGGTGGGGTGAGGTGTCCTCATTTACCCCCTCTAAAACTCCTACTGTTGCGCAAGTACCAACAAGATATTCTTCAATCAAAATATTTGCGTTATACTTTCTTGCATTTTCAACAGCTTCAACAAGTTCACCATCGCAATTGACTTTTGCCATCCCGAAACTAGAGCCTTCTGAAACAGGTTTTACCATAAGAGGATAATTAAGTTCTTTAACTTTTTCTACAGGATCTTCGTCAGACAAAAGATAAACAGATTTAATCAATGGCAGCCCTGCTGTTTGCAAAACTTTTTTTGTGTATTCCTTATTCATGCAAATTGCACTGGACATAACACCACAACCTGTATAAGGTATTTTTAAAATTTCCAAAATTCCTTGAATACACCCATCCTCGCCATATTTTCCGTGAAGAGTATTATATGCAAATTCAAAACCTTTCAAATCATTCATAATATTTTCTGATACATCAACGATTTCTGCATTTTTGTAGCCTAATCTATGCAGCGCTGCTAAACAGTTTTTACCGGAGCGTAAAGATATTTCACGTTCAGATGACATTCCGCCACATAAAACTGCTATTTTTGAATCTTTTTGTATAGTATATTGCATAATTCTTCCTCTTTTTCTGTCATTGTGCCGATAAATATTTGTTCCGGCGTTAATTCAATTGTAAACATTTCTTTAACTGCGTTGTGCATTTTTACCATCAATTCCAAAACTTCTTCTGAAGTCGCATTACCTTTATTTACAATGAAATTTGCGTGCTTATCCCAAACTCTTACATTGGTTAAATCAAAGTTCTTTACGCCTGCTTTTTCTAAAAGTCTGCCTGCTGAATCGTTTTCAGGATTTTTGAATACACTGCCCGCATTTGGATAAGCAAGTGATGGTTGTATTGTTTTTCGGAAATTCAAATTTCGAGCCATCAAATCTTTTATTTCATCCAGAGGAGCTTTTTTAAGCTCAAATTCAGCAAACAAAAGAATATAACGTCCTTTTTGCAAGATTGATTTTCTGTACTCAAATTCTAAGTCAGCTTTTTGTTTATAAACAACTTCTTTAGTTTCCTTATCAAAAAGACAGCAGGAAACGAGAGTATCGGATATTGATTGCCCGTGTGCGCCTGCATTCATATAAACAGCCCCACCGATTGTCCCTGGAAGTCCGATTAAAAACTCTAATCCGCTCAAAGAATTTTCGCAAACTTTTTGTGCAAGAAGGGGAGCTTTTACTCCGCAAGCCGCAAAAACATTGTTACCTCTGATTTCAAAAGCTTTCATCTCCATAGTAAAAATCAAATTCCCATTATAGCCATTTGATGAAAAAATAACATTTGAAGCTCCGCCCAAAACGATATATTCATCAAGCTCGCGCAACAAGGACGAAAACTCTTCCTGTGTTTCCGGAAAATAAACTTTTTTGACTCTTCCTCCGAGTTTATACGTGGTAAGATTTTTTATCTCAAAATCATCTTTTATTTGCATAATTCTTTCCCGAGATTAGTAATTGTGCCTGCACCAAGCCCTACCACAATATCACCTTGTTTTAATGTCGGGCGAAGCTTTTGTGCTACTTCTTGCATATTGCCGGAAATATAATCACAATGCCCAAGTTCTGCTGAAAATCTTTCCGATGTTATACCTTCAATAGGATCTTCCGAAGCAGAATAAATATCTGTTACAACGACTCTACCGGCATTAGAAAATGCCCCTTTGAATTCTTCCCACAAAGATTGCAAACGAGTATATCGATGAGGCTGAAAAACCGCAACGATATTATCTTTGCCAAATTTTGAAGATGCGGCATCTAAAACTGCTTTAATTTCTGTCGGATGATGTGCATAATCATCATATACAGGAATTCCATCTATATCGCAAACATGTTGAAATCTTCTTCCCATGCCGGAAAAAGTTGCAAAATGCAGTTTTATTTTTTCAATATCAGCACCTGCTTCCATAAGAGCTGTAACAACTGCAAGAGTGTTGTAAATATTATGAGTTCCTGTTAATTCGATTTGAATATTTGTAACGATTTCAGAACCTTTGTAAATATCAAAAGATGTATCTTGAGCAGATTTAACAATATTTTTAGCCACGTAATCCGCATTATTTAGCCCGAAAGTAATAAAATTTCCACTCAAAAGTTTTACTCCTGCATTATCAGCATTTACAATAACTTTCTTTGATTGAGCAATCGCTTGATTAAAGGTCTTAACTAAATCGGACATCCCATTTTTATAAAAATCTAAATGGTCTTCTTCCAAGTTATTGATAACTAAAATATCAGGATGATATTTAACGAGTGTTCCGTCACTTTCATCAAGTTCTGCAATAAAATGACTACCTTTACCATGTTTTGCATTTGTGTTAATTTCAGGAATTATCCCACCATCTACAAAGGAAGGTTCAAGTCCTGCTTTATCCAAAACATAAGATGCCATACCGCTCGTAGTTGTTTTGCCGTGAGTGCCAGCAAAACCGATAAAGCATTTGCCAACATTTTGAGCGGTTTCTGCAATTTCTTTCAACAAATCAGAACGGTGATAGATTGGAAGATTTAATTCTTTTGCTCTAATTACTTCTGGATTATTATCACGTATTGCCGTACTTTTTATTATAACAGCGCCGTCCGGTACATTTTCGGCAGAATGTCCAATATGTACTTCTGCACCAAGTTCTCTCAATTTATCTATATATTTTGAATCTGCAATGTCAGAACCTGAAACGGTATGACCACCTTCAAGAAGATATTTTGCAAGCCCGCTCATTCCAATTCCACCAATTGCTATAAAATGATATTTTCCCAATGTCTTTCCCTCGTAAATCCTTAAATATTATAGTATAAACGAGAGACAATATACAAGAAAATTATAATTTTTCTTTCAACTCTTGTCCACTTTTAGAAAGTAGGATGGGTGGAACAATTGTCATTCCACCCATCAAAAATTTATTCAATATCTAACTCATTTATTTTATTCTTATCACCAAAATTGCACCAATTATTCTCATAAAAACCATTTTGTACAAATTTATGAAAGCTTGAATATTTCCAATCTTTTAATGCATTTACATACTTGTGTTTTATCGGATTATAATGCACATAATCAGTATGCTTGTTTAAATCATCTTCCGTTATAATCGTATGTTCATAATATCTTCTTTGCCAAATATCAAATTCTTTTTTTGAAATATTGCTTGCTGATAATTTGTAACCTTGGATTTTTGTTTTATCAATTTTTTTAGAAAAGGTCGTTTTAATTAATTTTATAATATTAGGATAATCTTTTATTTCAAAAGGTTTTATTATCATGTGAATATGGTTAGGTAAAACACAAATTGCAAAAATTTCATAGTTGTATATGTCAATAGATTTTTTTATGGCATATTTTAAGATATTGATGTTGTTGATTAACAAATTTCTGCGTTTACTTGTAACTATTGTAATAAATACATATGAATTTTGTATAAAAACTCGATGATAATTCATAATGTTAATGATACCAGAAAATTTTTGATGGGTGAAATGACAATTGTTTCACCCATCCTACAAATCTCTATCTGATAAAAATGTTCAGAGGAAAACTTAAACAATATTTTCTATAATAGGAATATTATTTTCTTCCAAAAATTTTCTAAAATCGTAGCTTAACTCACTAGCTTTACCTTTTGTACCAATAGCACCTGCTCTTAAGTCAAACGCAACAGATTCACTATGTTCAGTTGCAGAGCTTATAAAGTTTGCATTTGTTTTTTCTAGTGCTATTTCTAAGTCTTTAGCTTTAGCTTCGCTTCCTAATATTTGTTGAACTCTTTTGCATGAACCAACTTGATTTAATTCCAAACCTTGAATTTCTCTAAATACCAAAGCATATTCTTTGTCTGAAATTTCGTGTGGATAATTAGTTCTAAACTCTGAAATAAAGCCATTATCGTTTTTCATATATCCCAATATTTTGTCTGGAGTTTTTCCATATTTTGTATTTGCATTTCTTTTTGCAACTTTGCCCAAATTATTCATATTTAGTTTATCAAATATAACAAAAGTTTTATTATCGCCAAAAACCTTTGAAGCTCCATTTTTACCAATAGAAAATGATAAACCTAAACCTTTATCATAGCCACTGGATGCGAATATACCTTTCAGGTTAGCTTCACTTGAAGAATGGTATGCAAAATAATTAGCATCAAAACCCATTTGTCTTGAATCAATAACAAGATTATTTGTTGTTTCTTCTCCAGCCCCTAGTTTAACCTTTTTAGCACCATTTTCTATAGCTTTGTGAGCATTGATATTTGCAGTAAACATCATTCTTCCTTTACTTTGCAAATTCAATATTGCATCATCAATTGCTTGTGTAGCAGGTGAATTTATTTTGTGACCATAATTTGTAAAAAATCTATCATTAACTGCTTTTAAATCAGATTCAGCAAAAATTTTAGCCATTTTAAAATCATTACCACTTCTAAATGCTGTTGTTAATTCCTCAATTACTTTAGGCTCATCTGAAACTTTTTCTAACCAATGGTGATTCTTTACAAAATTAACAATTCGGTCTTTTTCCATTGGGGTTAAATTTGGCATTCTTTCTACTATAGCATTAACTGTATTTGAAGAAGGAAATGCATGACCTGTTGTGACAGTTTTTTCAATTTTATTGATGTCGTGTAATAACGTCGAAATACCTAAAATCCTTCTGTCACAACTTCCGAGTTCTTTATAAAGCGGATTCTTTGTGTTTTCTTGTAACGCTTTTAACATGTGTTCAGCAAGGTTATAAGTTTGAGTTTTATGTTGAGTCGCTCCTATAGTAAATTTAAACTCAGGTATCGCTTTACAAATATCATCAAGAGCCGGTGCTAACTCTTCAAAACCTTGAGGTAAAACAACTTTATTATCAGTTGATAAAAACTTTTTAACAGATTCATTTATAGAAGATTCTACTTTGCTTAAATTTGCAGATTCACTAACAATTGGTAATCCGCTCATAATGCCATTACCTTCATTTGCCAGACCAAATTTATTCAAAATTTTGTTTTGCTCAGCAAGAGGTAAGTGTTCAATTTCTTTTAGAATATCATTTTTAAATGAATTTCTTGTATATTGTAGATTTATTCCCCCAGCCTTTGATAATTTTTCAATAGATAAATTTTCTTTTTCAAAAACTTTAACAATATTATTAAATCTTTTTAAAAATGCATTAGAAATTTCTGGTGAAACATTATTAACTTTTACAAGAGCAGAAAGTTCTTTTCTTATGGCATTCAGCATTTCCGAAGAAAAATCTTTGTTTCTTGCACCTTGAATACATAATGCAAAACCATTTAATTCACTTTTTGAAAAATTGCTTAAATTCTTAACATTAAAAACTTCTAACGGAATATCATTTGTGATATAGAAGGATGCTTCTTTAATTTGAGAATTTGCAATTTCTCCGGAACGTAGTTTTTTTACTAAACTCAAACATTCTTCAGCATATTCATAATCTCGATATGCTTGAAGCTTAAGGACTTCATTTATATTATTAGGAGTTATTTTTCCTTGTTTTTCCAAAGCCAAAAGTTCTTTTAAAATCATTCTGGTTTCGTCATCACCTTCTTTTAAATAATTTAAAATACCTTTTGATTCTTTCGTTAAAATTCCGTCATTACAAAGACGATTAGTAATAAATACAAGTTTTCCCTTCTTAGGAACAGAATACAATGACAACTTTCCTTCGTTTGTTAGTTTTAGTAATCTTTCCAAAGATACTTCATCTAAATTTTTAGCTGTCTTATTAAATATATTTAAGACATCATCTGCAACAAAGCCTTGTTCTGCACAATATTTCGCAATAACGTCTTCTTTTTTTAACGCTTTTGAAGCTACTGAGGTCATTTTTGAAAATGCAACAGTATCTAACTTTAATTCATTTGGATTAATTTTTGATGGCAAATTAGCAGGATGAGTCATACCTGTAAAAACTCTTTTTTTAAGAGTAGGAATGACTTTTTTTATCCCAAGTCCTAGTGCTTTTAATCCCATTGTTAATCCTCGTAATATCTCGTTATTAATATAAAGTCTTTTAGAACTTGAAAATTGCTATTTTTAATTTTAAATATTAAGTTTTGTTACTTAATTCTCTCTTTCAACTCTTGAACTTCATATTTCAAGCGATTAAGTTCGCATTTGATTGGATCAGGAATTCTATTATGCATAAGAACACCGTCTTCGGTTATACATTGTTGATGAACTACTCTCCCAGGAATGCCAACAACGGTTGACATTTCAGGAACATCCTCTACTACAACCGAGCCTGCACCTATTCTTACATTATCTCCAATAGTGATATTACCTAAAACCTTTGCTCCTGCTCCGACAATAACGTTATTCCCTATGGTTGGATGACGTTTTCCGTGTTCTTTTCCTGTTCCACCCAATGTAACTTGCTGATAAATAAGAACATCATCACCAATAATAGTTGTTTCACCAATTACAACACCTTCACCGTGGTCAATAAAAAATCGGTTTCCTATACGTGCTTTGGGGTGGATTTCAATACCTGTTATAATTCTTGTCAGGTAAGAAATAAATCTTGGCAAAAATGGAACGCCCCAGTATGCGAGCTTATGTGCAATTCGATGAGAAATAAGTGCTTGTAGCCCCGGATAACAAAACAAAACCTCTGCAAGATTGTTTGCTGCGGGGTCTTTTTCGTAAATAACTTTGATATCTTCTTTTATTTTGTTAATAGCACGTATAAGCATAATGTTTCCTTAATTTAGAATACTGATAAATATCTGTCACCGCTATCAGGAATAATTGCAACAATTATTTTGTCAGGATATTTTGCTGCAAGTTCTTCTGCTGCTACAACATTTGCCCCAGCAGAAATTCCGCAAAATATTCCGTGCTTTTTTGCTAATTCTTTAGCTTTTTCAATGGCATTATCACCCTCTACTGTTAAAATTCCATCAAGAGCTTTTCCGTTTTTCGCTATTTCTGGTATAAAATTCGCTCCGATTCCTTGTATTTTATGAGCTCCGGCTTTTCCATCCGTAAACAATGGACTTTCTGCCGGTTCAACTCCATAAACTTGAACTCCGGTTAAGTATTCTTTCAAGCCAAAAGCAGTTCCGCCCGTACCAATTCCTGCAACTACTATATCAACATTTCGTCCTGTATCGTCCAAAATTTCTTTAGCAGTTTGCTCGTGTGCTTTTGGATTATCAGGATTTGCAAATTGCATAGGAATCCAACTATTTGCATAAGTGTTCTTTAGTTCAAAGGCTTTATCAACAGCACCCTTCATACCTTCTGATGCAGAAGTTAAAACGAGTTCAGCTCCATAAACAGAGATGAATTTTCTGCGTTCTTCTGACATACTTTCCGGCATGCAAATAATGAGTTTTAAACCCAAAACCGCACAAACCATTGCGAGCCCAACTCCTGTATTTCCACTGGTTGGTTCAATTATTACAGTATCTTTATCTATTTCGCCTCTTTCAAGAGCAGATTTTATCATATTATATGAAGCTCTGTCTTTAATCGAACCGGACGGATTGAAATTTTCCAGTTTAAGAAAAATATTATCCGTATACTTTACCATTGGTGTACTACCAATAGTATCTAAGATATTATCAAAAAACATTTATTAATCCTCGTTTGAATTTAGTCATTTGTCGGCTTGGTAAAGCCGACCTACTAAACCAATTTAGCGAATTTTCTTTTGCCTGCTTGAAGTACTTTATCCATATTTGGTGTCACAACAAAAGTCATATCAGAAAGTTTTTCTCCGTCGAGTTTTACACCGCCACCTTGGATAAGACGTTTTGCTTCGCCTTTGCTTGCTACAAAGTTTAAGCCTACAAGTAAATCCAAAATGTTTGTATCTGTGTCAATCTTAACACTTTCAATATCATCAGGAATTCCCTTGTTGGATACAACATTGATAAAATCTTCTTGAGCCTTGTCTGCACCGTCTTTTCCGTGATATTCTTCCGTAATCATGTGCGCCAAACGCATTTTAATATTACGTGGATTTACTGAACCTGATTCAATTTGTTTGTCCATTTCAACCAATTCTGCTTGTGGAACATCCGTTAAAAGTGAGTAATAACGAGTAATCAAAGTATCAGGAATACTCATCAACTTGCCAAACATATCTTTTGCACTGTCAGTAAGTGATATGCAGTGTTCCGGATACGTTTTTGACATTTTTACAACACCGTCCGTACCTTCAAGCAATGGAAGCATCATCACGTGTTGAGGATATTTTTTACCGTAAGCTGTTTGAATATCTCTGCCAAGAAGAGTGTTAAATCTTTGGTCAGTTCCGCCTAATTCGATATCAGAATCTATTGCAACAGAGTCATAAGCTTGCATAAGAGGATAGAAAAATTCGTGAATGGCAATCGGTTTTCCTTCTGCGTAACGTTTTGCAAAATCATCACGAGTCATCATTTGAGCAACGGTAACTTTTGAAGCAAGTTTCAACAAATCCATAAAACTCATCGGATGAAGCCAATCAGCGTTATTTACTACTTCGGCTTGACTTATATCAAGAACTTTTGACATTTGTTCAAAATAAGTTTTAGCATTTTCTTCAACTTGTTCTTTCGTCAATGCCGGTCTGGTTTCTGATTTGCCGGAAGGATCGCCAATCATAGCAGTTGCGCCACCTACAAGCAAAACAATCTTATGACCGAGTTTTTGAAATTCGCGTAATTTTCTCATTACAACAGTATGCCCAAGGTGTAAATCAGGACGAGTCGGATCCATACCTAATTTAATTCTTAGTGGAGTGTTTGTATCATGTGCGTGCTGTAGTTTTGTAGCCAAACCTTGTGCCCCGTCAGGTAAAAACTCTGCGTTACGAGTTAATTGCATAGCTTGTTCCAAAAATTCTTGTCTTATTTCCATTGTTTTATAATCCTTTTAAAATATCTCTGTTGCTTTAAGAATATCAGAAATATGAATGAAGGTAAACCTCTTGTCCTAGTTCAATACATATAAGACAAAGCAACCTTTTCTTTGAGAGTATAGATTGAAGTGTGGTAAAGGGGTAAAGGGGTAAAGGGGTAAAGGGGTAAAAAGGGGGGGGGGGTAAATGTATGGGCTTGGCATGAGATTACTGAAAAAGTAAATAAGTTAATAGGTTAATAAGTGAATAAGTGAATAAGAAGTTATAAATATTGTTTAAATACAACGCGGTTTACATTGAAAATATCTAAAATATCTTATTCCCCTATTCCCTCATTCCCTTATTTCATCGTCATCCTGAATAGCCGACAAAATTAAACATAGTGTTTGTGGTTGAGATAAGAAATAAGGCGTATTTCAGGATCTTACCAACTTGGCAGGATACTTATGTTTTGGTCAGATCCTGAACAGCTTGAAAATTACGGATTTACATCCTTATTTTCTACGCTTTCAGGATGACAGGTTTGTTTAAAACCTCTTATTCTCTTATTACCCCATTTCCTTATTTCATCAGCCTCACGGCAACTCCATACATTTGTATTAACAAAATTTAACACAAAACACAATTTTTCTTTCTAAAACAACTTTGTATAAATAAGGTTAGTTTTATAGAAAGGTAGATTTAAGATTGATTTAGTTTTTCAGCATACACTGTAGCAAATTTTTTATTTTTGAGTTTTAATTAAAATGTGTAATATATTATGGAGGCAATAATGATTAGGGTAAATGAAATAAGCGGAATTAATTTTGTAACAAGACCGACTTTTAAAGCAGAAAACGCAGAAGCTTTGCCATTAGAGAAAGCTGCTGAACAACCGAAAAATTTAAACGGCACACAAGCACTAGCCTCATATAATATCGGATTAATAAAAGAAGAAAAATGCGTTTTAAACCCGCTTGAACCGATTAACACAGACGTAATTGACGGAGAAAAAATCTATACTTCGGATGGAAAACTTCATTCAATAATCAAAGAGGATGATGATAAAGTAACAATTTTTACACCTTGTGAAGATGATGAAAACGCTATTGAATCAGTTATTGTAAAAGACAAAAAGACAGGAAATGTTGTTCTACAACAAAATAACTACAATGATGACAATAATGTTTATATAACCGAATATTCACCGAAAACAGGAAAAGAGTTGCGATGTACTAGTTATAAAGACGGTAAATTAGACTACACTTCAAAGACAGAATACGGAGAAAATGACGAACAAACTACCCAAAGTTATCAAAACTGGAACAATTCTTTTTGCGTTTTCAAAGAGAAAAACGATGATTATGTAGAAGCAACTTTTGACAGAGATAAACAACTAAGCAACATCAGAGTTCATAAAAAAGTTAAAAACAGGGAATTCTCAACAGAAGCCGAGTTCTACAACGGAGGCATATATAGTATGCGCAAATCAGAAGAAATCATCATTCCGAATATTGCAGGAAAAGACAAATTTAATGACCCTGATTTTAAAGCCGCAGAAAAATTTGATGGCGAAAATGAGTTACTTAGAGTAAACGGTGAAAGAACTTATTATTCAAACGGAGCTCTTGAAGAAATTAAAAATGATGATGTTTGCGCAAAATTCAATCCGGACGGTTCGCTATCAGAAGTAGAATTTGCCGACAAAAAGATAACTTACAAGAATTTTGGCATACAAGAAATTGAAGAGAAGTTGTATGATGATAAAACAAAAAAAACGAGACACCTAAAAGAAGGTTATTGTGTAGAAATAAGAGATAAAGACTCTTTCAAAGAAGCTCTCTTCAACAAAGACGGAAAACCAATTTCATATCATGAAGAAATAATTAATGACGAAGGCGAAAATGATTCAAAACTATCCTTGTATTATTCCGATAAAGGGTTGTTGAATTATGCTTATAAAGACTAGCCTTCATTTTTAGCCACATATTTGATGAGCGCGTTGTAAACTTCCGGATGGATTTTTCCTTCGCGCACTTCTTTATATAAAACCAAAAGAGCTTCAATCTTAGAAAGTTTGCGCCTGTACACACGGGTCTCTCTCAATGCGCTATACTTATCAGAAATTGAAATAATTTGCACTCCGATATCAGAAGGGTAAATATTTTCTTCTAATGCAGGATAACCTGTATGTTTCAAATTTTGATGATGATATTTTATAAGCTCAAGCGTCTCTTCCGAAATGCTTTGAGTTTTTAAAAGTTCATACCCTAAAGTTGAATGAATATTCATTATTTCTCTTTCTTTAACATTCAACCTCGCCGGTTTATTTAAAATCTTTGAAGGAATAAGCACTTTGCCCAAATCATGTAACATAGACGCTTCTTTTAGAACACCCTCATCTACTTCTTTTTTTAAACCTTCTGACAAAACGGAATAAACTCCGCAAGCAACATTACAGGTCTCATTCATGTGACCACCGGTTAACTCTTTCAATGCTTTCGTATCAATAGAAGGTTTTATTCTGTACTGTCTTAAAAGCTTCTTAACACACGGATTAAGTTCTATCATACTCTTCACTATAGATTTGTGTAATTTTTCATCTTTTCCGGTTTTTAAGAAAGTCTTTCCACCGTCATCAGCATACACAAAAAAACTGTTGTGATTTATCTGAACAGCGCCTTTTAAACAAACTTTTCTTCTTTTTTGAGGGGTACGAGTTAAAATCATAGCTCTTATTTCAATTCTCTTCTTAACATAAGTTTACAATAAAAATATAAATTATTCAAGTGATAATAACAACAACCTCATCCGGCAATATAAAAATCGGATATCACGTGTTATTTTTTTAGTGAAAAAAGGAGATAGAAACATGACAGAAAAACGATTTTTAGGATTCTTTCTCACGGAAGGAATTCTCTTGACGGTTCTTGGCATCGTAATGCTTATGATTCCAAAAATCACGACCGCCACTTTTGGAATGATGATAAGCATTGCCTTTGTAGTTTACGGTGGATATAAAATTATTAATGCTTTTATAACAAAAAGTTATTTAAGACACTTTGTTTTAAACATTTTATTGGGATTGCTTTTAATAGCGACCGGTATAATGCTTTTCAATGCGCCATATTTGAATCTTGTATTAATTACGTCATTTGCAGGCGTTTACTTTATCTTGGAAAGTATTTCCACATGGGCTTTTGCAATCCAAAACAGGAAAATTTTAAGTATGTGGTGGGCAGAAATTCCGGTTGCAATAATGCAATTTTTGCTCGGACTAATTATTATTTTAGGCTTACCTTCAACAGCTCTTTGGGTGGTCGGAATGCTTGCGGGAATTAGCTTCCTTGTATCGGGCATGGTTATTATAAGCACTTACCTTGCAACAAAATACACTTTTGCAATTAATTAATAGGAGAAAAACAAATGTTAGACGAACAAATACAAAATGTAAGAAACAATCCGGAAAAAGCGCAATGCTTCTTTTCTAAAATACTCGCATTCACACTAGATCCAATTGAATTAAAAGAACTCAGTGAAAAGCAAAATATTAAAATTATAGACGTTAGAAAACACGCAGATTTTGAAATCGGACATATTCCGGAAGCAATTTCCATACCTTATGAAGAATTATCGGAAAAAATCAACGAACTTAATAAAGATGATTTGCACATTGTTTATTGCTATAGCGGTTATTGTCATCTTGGAGCAAAAGCAGCCTACATGTTGGCTCAAAACGGATTCCCCGTAATGGAACTTTGCGGAGGGTTTAAAACTTGGGCAGAAGATTTCAGATATTCTGTGACCAATTAAAAAAATCAAAATGCCATGCAAATTTTTGCATGGCAATATTTTAGGGTAAAAATTTGGGTATATTTTTGAGTCTATACCTCTATAAAGAGTCGTCTGCCGACAATATTTGGCTGGTTGTTGTAATATCCTGCAAAATATCCTCCGGCAACGGGTTTATTCTGTCCGTAATTCGCAAACGGGTTTGATGAAACAAACGGATTTCCTCCACTTTGCGCAAACGGATTAGAACTGCGTTTAGTCGGCGTTATAGTTGTAGATTGCACCAACGGATTTGATGTTAAAACTTTTGAAAATAAATTCACAATTTCTGCCATATTAGTTAAACCTTTCTAAACGGAGTTTAATGACTTTTTTTCGGAAGTCAATTATTCTATCGGCAAAAATTTTAAAAACTTTATGAAATTTTCAAAAACATCAACTGTATGTATTATTTTTTTGACGAATATCACTACCTATGTTCACAAATAATTCTTGTTTACAATTGTGCCTATAAAATAAAATTCGTATAACTTTCATCAATTCGGTCTTGCTCAAAGCCAATATATCTTAATGTTACATTTTGACTGGAATGATTAAAAATTTTTTGTAACATTGCAACATCCTTGTACTTTTGATAATAATGATACCCGAATGTTTTACGCATTGTGTGAGTTCCAAACTTTTCTTCAAGATTTGCCTTTTTACAAGCTAAGCGAATTACGTAATACGCAGTAACTCTGCCTAAACGATTTTTAAATTTTGTCATAAATAAAGGATCATCTCCTCTTCGTCCTTTTGTAAATTCATCAAACATCGGCTTTAGCTTTGCATTAATAGGAAACTGTTTAAACTTGCCTGTTTTCTTTTCAATTAAGCGAATATAATTTTTGTCTCTAACGTCATCAACATTGAGAGATAAAATATCAGAAACCCTTAGCCCGCAATTTATTCCAATGGTAAACAACAACAAATCACGCTTATTTTTGGATAAGATCTGCTCCACTTTTTTCAAATCTTTTAAATTCCTAATTGGTTCTACTGCTGCCATAACATTCTCCTTTCAATTTCGCACCTATATTTTAGTAAATAATCTATTACTTAAAAACCCAAAAATTTATAAAGAGACTTGCCACTTTGGAATTTCGTAACAATACAGTTGAAGTGTTCCCTCACCCCTTGTGGGAGAGACCCCGAAGGGGCGAGGTTAGGGTGAGGTGTT
>CAZCZF010000027.1:0-22953 GCA_964503025.1 uncultured Vampirovibrio sp.
CTTTCTGATTTTTACTCCTTAAGATTATTAACGGCATATTTTTGATAAACTTTAGAAATTTTGATTAAATTGTTACATTTTGTTACATTATTCGTGAGGTAAATTCTTACAGTCGCACAAATTATTAAAAGATGGTTTTTGACTTTTATATCCACAAAAGTATATAATATTATAAAGAATTGAGGGAATTTAATGAAAAAAATATTTAATATATTGATAGCACTTATTATATCTACAAATATTGCTACTGCGAAATCTTATCAACCTGTACCGCAAAATGTAACGTTACCTGCAAAATACACGCAAGAATACATCAACAGCATTTCTGACGAGTACAAGAAAGTTTCTGATGAGCAGATTTTTCATGTTGCGTTAGACATGCTTAAAGGTACATCAGGAGATTTCTCCAGAAAAGCGATTCTTGGTTATAACGTAACTCAACAACCCGTTAAAATAATGTTTAAAGACTTATCTGAAATAAATGAAGCATACGCAACGTTTGACGCAATTGGTTGGAAAAAGAAAGGTAAATTATATATTTACATAAACCCTAAGCACGAATACGCACCTCCCGGAGCATTAGCAGCACTTTTAGCACACGAAGCAATCCATCAGGATGAATACAATTCTCTAAACGAAGAAACCTACGCCTGGACAATGGAAGCAATTGTTTGGACAGAAATATTGAAAATGTACCCTGAATCAAATAATCTTGAATCGGCACTAGTTACGCGTGAAAATGTGCTTAAACAACTCTTACAAAAAGGAAATCGCACTAATAAGTACATCAAAAAAACAGTTTTTGCGAATGAAGGATATAAAAACCTGCCGTTATCTTCGCCCGGCTTCCCAAATTAGGAATTAAATTTATATAATGATTACAATATTCGTACGAGTTTCCTTTTGTGTATTGATTAACGGTCATCCTTGATGTTAAATTGATTGTATGAAGAAAAAGCAATTACTTATATTTATTTTGTCCGCCTTAATATTGGTAATATTCAACAAAGTTTTTTTGTCGACTTTTACCAAAACAAATGCTTTTTTTTCTCGCCAAACGTTGATTAACACAGAAGAAGTTGCTCCGCAAAAGCTATTTGACAAAACTTGGAGAATAATTAACAAAGAGTATTATGAACCAACATTCAACAATCAGAATTGGATGCGTTGGAAAACGCATTACCAAGGTAAGATTAAAACCGATGAAGATGCCAGAGTTGCAATAGACACAATGATTGCAAGCCTTGATGAGCCATACACGCGTTTTATGCCTAAAAAAGATTATGAGGAGTTAACAACATCAATCACATCTAAAATATACGGAATTGGTATAAATATATATTCTAACTCCGGAAAGATTGAGATTTTTAATGTAATGCCATCAACTCCTGCTGACTTTGCACAGCTTAAGCAAGGCGATATTATCTCTGCTGTAGACGGTACTGACACAAGCGGAATGAACGTATCGGAAGTTGCATCTCTTGTAAGAGGTCCGGAAAACAGCGTTGTTGAGCTTACAATATTACGTGACAATAAAAAAATAACAAAAAAAATTAAGCGTAAAGAAATCAAAATTAAAAGCGTCAAAAGTTCGATTATCGACAATCACATTGGATATATCCAAATTGTAAGTTTCATGAGCGGTTCAACACCAAACGAATTTATTGAAGCTTTGGAAAACACCAAAACTACAGATTCATTAATTCTTGATTTGCGCGGAAATACGGGCGGACTGCTTGATAACGCTGTTTTTATAGCTGACATGTTTATAAATAATGGAACTATTGTAGATATTATTTACAGAAACGGCTATAAAAAATCTATCAAAGCCCAAGATGAACATTTCCCGCTTAAAAAGCCAATCGTAGTTTTGGTAAACGGAGCAAGTGCAAGTGCAAGTGAAATTCTTTCAGGAGCTTTGAAAGATTATCACAGAGCGACTTTGGTCGGCAAAAAAACGTTCGGTAAAGGATTAGTACAAAAGGTCGTTCCTCTGCCTAATTCTACCGGAGTAAACATAACAATTGCACGCTATCTCACTCCTAGTGGGACTGATATCAATAAATTGGGAATTGAGCCTGATGTTGAAATTGGCAATGATTACGATATATTAATAGATTCAAAAAATGATGTACAGTTGGAAAAAGCGAAAGATATTTTAAATGATAACAAACGAACTGCAAGCGCTCAACGATAAAGGACAATTGCGTAAAATTCCGAATGTAGAGGGAAAATCTGACGGGAAAATTATAATAGACGGAAAAACGTATGTAAACTTTGCTTCAAATGATTATTTAGGGATTAGTACTAAAAAAGATTTGAGAAAAGAATTCTTAACGCAAAACGACTCGTTGCTCTCAAGCGCATCAGCACGACTGCTGACAGGAAGTTCAACAGAATATAAGGAACTTGAAACAACCGTTGCAAAGATTTTTAACAAGAATTCCGCACTAATTTTTAACACCGGATATCAATGCAATTTAGGTGTTATTTCTGCGCTTATCGGCAAGGGCGATGTTGTTTTTTCTGATAAGCTAAACCACGCTAGCATTATTGATGGTATGCAACTTGCCCAAGGAGATTTTTTCAGATACAAACATTTTGATTATGACAATTTGGAAAAACTTTTGCAAACGAAAAGAGGTTTATACAAAAAAGCATTAATCATATCAGAATCAATCTTTAGCATGGATGGTGACAGTGCAAATATTTCAAGGTTGATTGAATTAAAAAATAAATATGACTGTCTTTTAATGGTAGATGAAGCGCATAGTTTTTGTTGTACAGAACCAATAAGTAACGGAGTTGATATAATTACCGCGACTTTTGGGAAAGCTGTCGGCTCATTTGGTGCGTTTTGTACTGCTTCAGATGAGATTATAACCTATTTGATTAACAAAGCTCGTTCATTCATCTTTTCAACTTCTATTCCGCCTTTAAATATTGCTTGGAGTAATTGGCTTTTAACAGAAAAAGCTGATTACATGATGGCGCAAAGGAATAAGTTAACAAATTTAACATCAGATGTACATAAATTATTAGAAGAGCGCGGATTTAATACGGTTTCTGATTCTCACATAATACCTATTGTAATTGGCTCAAATGAAGATACTTTGAAAGTCTCTGAAAAACTCCGTTCAGAAGGGTATTATATTCCTGCAATTCGCCCTCCTACAGTTCCTGAAGGTACATCAAGGTTGAGAATCTCACTAACTTCTGATAACACGCTGGATGAATTTAAAAATGTGATAGATTTATTATCACTATAAAAAAGTTAATTTCTTGACATAAATACAGTTTACTACGACAATAAAATAGAGGACAGGAGGATGGTATGACAAAACAAACTTTTTTACATGACAAGCACGTAGCATTAGGC
The DNA here is from genome assembly GCA_964503025.1 of uncultured Vampirovibrio sp. Classification (GTDB taxonomy): domain Bacteria; phylum Cyanobacteriota; class Vampirovibrionia; order Gastranaerophilales; family Gastranaerophilaceae; genus CAG-196. The sequence continues at coordinate 3,380 of CAZCZF010000027.1, forward strand.
GCCAAAATGGTTGATTTTGCAGGTTGGGATATGCCTGTACAGTATTCATCCATTATTGAAGAACATAAAACAGTGCGTGAAAACATCGGATTATTTGACGTTTCGCACATGGGAGAAGTCATTGTAAAAGGAAAAGATGCTTTACCTTATCTAAACAAGCTTGTACCTCAAGATTTAACAAAGTTAGTAGATTCAAAGGCTATTTATTGTCAGTTAACAAATAAAGACGGTGGTATTATTGACGATTTAATAATATATAAATTAGAGGATAACAAGTACTTTATTATTGCAAACGCTTCAAGAATTGATGAAGATTTGAATTGGATGGTTAGAAACAAAATAGGATTTGATGTAGATATTGTTAACGAATCTCACAACTATTCTCTTTTAGCAGTACAAGGTCCGAAAGCTTGCGAGTTGATTAAGAGTTTGGGAGTGGAAGAATTGCCGTCATTCTTCTCTATAAAACGCGCAGAGCTTTTTAATATAAACTTGTGGATTTCTAGAACCGGTTATACAGGCGAAGATGGTGTTGAAATTTTAGTAAAAAATGAGTTTTCTGAATATCTTTGGGATAAACTTCTGGAAACAGGCAAAGAATATGGAATTAAACCAATTGGGCTTGGTGCTAGAGACACGCTACGCTTAGAAGCAGCTCTTCATTTGTACGGTAATGACTTAGATGAACAAACTACACCCGTTGAAGCAGGCTTGTCTTGGTCAATTCCTAAAAATAAAACAGAAGATTATAATGGCAAAAAAACGATTATGGAGCAGTTGGCAAACGGCATTTCTAAAAAACTTGTTGGTTTAAAGATGTTGGACAAAAGTATTGCTCGTCATGGTTATGATGTTTTTTATAATAATGAAAAAATAGGAAACGTAACCAGTGGTGGTGTTTCACCTGTTAGGGGAGATAACATCGCATTGGCTTATATAAAAAATCTTGACAAATTAGCTGTAGGCTCTACAATTCAAGTAATGATACGTGAAAAATTGCACGATGCCGAAATAATTAACAGACCGTTTGTAAAAAAGAATAATAAAGGATAGATATATATAGGAGAACATTTTAATGAATGAAAGCATGTTATGTACTAAAACTCATGAATACGTATTAGAACAAGACGGCAACTATGAAGTCGGAATTACGGATTATGCGATAGAACAATTGGGCGATATTGTTTTTGTAGAGCTTCCGGAGGTTGGTGCTGAGTTTGCTAAGAATGAAGCTTTTGCAACAATTGAATCCGTAAAAGCAGCTTCTGAAATCTATATGCCAATATCGGGTAAAATAGTGGAAATTAATGAAGAAATCGTTAACAGCCCTGAATTATTGAATGATGAATCATTTGAAGAAAAATGGTTTGTTAAAATAGAATCATCTGCTGACCAAGTGGAATTCGCAGATTTGTTAGATTACTCAGATTATAAAGAAGAAATTGAATAATGAAAAATTTTTTAGCACATACAGATAAAATAAGACAAGAAATGCTTAAAGAAGTTTCTTGTGCGTCAATAGAGGATTTGTTTTCACGAATTCCGGTGAAGTTTAAGGATTTTGCGATTTCAAATCCTTTGAGCGAAATGGAAGCGCAAAAACAAATCAGGGCATTGGCTCGCAAAAACAAAACAGAATTTTCTAATTTTATGGGTGGCGGAGTTTACAATAAGTTTATTCCTGCTGCTGTAAACTACGTTGCGCAACGGTTTGAGTTTCTTACTGCATATACACCATACCAACCGGAAATATCTCAGGGCACTCTGCAAATTATTTATGAGTACCAAACAATGATTTCCAGACTAACGGACATGGATATTGCAAACGCTTCTATGTATGACGGTGGTTCTGCTTGTGCTGAAGCTATTTTAATGGCGCATAGAATTGCAAAAGGTAAGAAACACAAAGCTCTTGTCTCAAATAGACTCAACCCTGAGTATAAAGAAGTAGTAAAAACTTACTGTTGGGCTCAAAGCATTCAACTCGTGTGGTTTGATGAGCTTCCGCAAGATGTTGCTGATTATTGCGCGGTGTTAGTACAATATCCAGATTATTACGGAGAAATTACAGAGCTACGTAAACCGGACACTACGCTAATTGTTTGCGCAAACCTATCAGCTTTATCAGTAATAAAACCACCAGTTGAAGCTGACATCGTTGTAGGTGATATTCAACCTCTAGGTATTAGCATGAGCTTTGGCGGACCTCATGCTGGCTATATGGCTTGCAAAGAAGCTTATATGAGACAAATTCCAGGACGTCTTGTAGGAAAAACGGTTGATGCAGATGGAAAACAAGCCTTCACTCTTACGATACAGACAAGAGAACAGCATATAAAACGTGAAAAAGCGACTAGTAATATCTGTTCAAATCAATCGCTCATTGCACTTTCAGCCACACTCTATTTGAGTTTGCTCGGAGAAAAAGGTTTTAGAGAAGCCGGTATAATTTCTGCTAATTTAGCACATGCTCTATCTAAAATGCTAAATGGTAAAGGCATACGCACACTTAATAAAAACTTCTTTAATGAATTTGTAATCGAAGTAAAAGATGCAGATGCTCACTTGAGATGTCTTAAGGAAGCGGGGATTCTTGGCGGAATTAAGCTGAATGATAGACAGGTATTGGTTTGTACAACGGAGATGAATACTGAAGAAGAGATTATAAATTACATAGAAGCGCTATAACTTTGTAAACAATGTTGAGTCTGTTTTTATGGTAAAATGAACTTGTACAAAAATTTAGGAGCATAAATGGAAAGATTTATCGGGATTATAGGTATAATTGTAATATTTTTAATAGTTTTTTTGATGTCAAACAACAGAAAAGCTATCAACTACAAAACCGTTGTTACCGGATTTATATTACAAATACTGTTGGCAGTTTTTATATTTAAAGTTCCGTTAGGTCAAAAATTGTTCCTGATGATAGGAATGTTTATACAGAAAATTCTGGATTTTGCAACAGAAGGTGGCTTGTTCGTTTTTGGTCCTTTATTACAAAATCAAAAATTAGCCGAGCTTTTTGGCAAAGGTAGTAGCATTTTTGCAATTCAGCTAATTTGTACAAATATTTTCATGATGGTGCTTGTTAATATTCTTTATTATTATGGAATAATGCAGCGCATTGTAGCCGTTCTTGGTAAAGCAATGAACAAGATTATGCACGTATCGGGTGCAGAGGCTCTTTCTAACGTAGCAAGCTCATTTGTTGGTCAAATTCTTGCGCAAATTATGATTAAACCTTATTTGGAAAAGCTTACGCGTTCTGAATTATTAGCATCAATGGCAGGTAGCATGGCTTGTATTTCCGGTGCAATTATGCCTATCTATATTGGAATGGGTATTCCTGCTCATTACATATTAGCGTCATCTATAATGGCAGCTCCTGGTGCGATGATTCTTGCTAAAATTATGTATCCGGAAACAGGTGAGCCGGAAACCAGAGATAACATCAGAATTTCTAAAAGAAGAACGTTTGCGAATGTGTTTGAAGCGATTTCAAATGGCGCATCTGAGGGTATGAAAGTAGCCATAAATGTTACGGCAATGATTTTGGCGCTTGTTGCATTGGTTGCTTTTGTAGACTGGGTATTAGGATTAGGCGGAATGTTCCTTTACAAATTCTGCCCTGGTTGTTCACATCTGGTATTCTTAAGCCACTTATCATTAAAACTTATTTTAGGAAAAATATTTGCTGTATTCGCTATCATAATTGGTGTTCCGCTTCATGATGCTTCTGTTGTGGGTGCCTTAATGGGTACAAAAATTGTTCTTAACGAAATGGTTGCTTATGTAAACTTATCACAGATTGCATCTACAATTGACCCTAAGAGCTTTATGCTTGCAAGTTTTGCACTTTGCAGTTTCGGCAACTTTGGTTCTATTGCAATACAAATTGGTGGTATTGGCGAACTCGCACCAAATCAAAGAAAAAACTTGGCGAGACTTGGATTGAGAGCTCTTATTTGTGGTACACTTAGTTGCTACCTATCTGCTGCTATTGTAGGAGTTCTTTTGGGATAACAACTCGCGTTCAGCGGTAATGTTCAGGTTTATAACATTAGCAAGCTTTTCAGAAAGTATTGTGAGCATATTTATGTAATTATTTCTTTCTGCACTTAACTGTGCTGAATTTTCTCCCGTTGCTCCATAATACTGTCCGCTAAACTCTCTTTCAAGACAACAACTTTTTGTCATACTCACTATAGAATCAATTACATACAACTCATTAAATAATTCTTGATAAAAACATATAAATTTATCAATATGGTCTTTATCCATAAACGAAGCCTCCATACTATTAAATTTGTGTTATTCTCAATTCCTATTTATAGTATAAAACGACAATAAAAAATTTGATTAATGTATTTTCCAATATCAATTATTTACAAGTAATAAAAGCATTTAAGTATTGGATAAGTTCATTAAAAGCAATGTCGTTACTGTTTTTCTTGCGATTTGCGAGATAATCCGCAATTGTATTTAATATTTCGATAAAAGTACCTTCTGAAATATTTTCGTCAACAAAATCTTCGTAAACATTCAATATATATGCGTAAGTGTCCTCCCCTGATGCTTTTTTTATGTTGATAAAGGCACGTCTTACCTCTTCATTATTAAAATTAACATTTAATATATCGTGATAAAGCGCAGCAGAGCGTTTCATACGCTTCATAACAGAATCTTCCGACATATATTGCATCATTGTTTCAAAATAATTAACAAAGCTCTCGTAAAGTCGTTCTTCGCTAAACTTTTTGAAATTGAATTTGGTTGTAAAAAAGTCTTTCAAGAACAGAATTACATCATCCCTATTCAAGAAATACTTGCTTGTAATTACATTCCACTCACTATCAAGTCCGTTTTCCTTGAGAAAATCCTGAATCAGTAACAATTGATCAATATTTTTATCTTCATTCAATTTGTAATAAAGATTACGCATTGAAACATCGCCGGTATCAACAATTGTAACCGTAATTTTCTTAAGCATTTTAAAAATATTAGCTGCTTGAAGATTCTCTTGTTTAATTTGTGACCAGAAATTGTGCAACAAAGCAAACAGTTTCGAGTTTTTTTCATTTCCTGACAATCGTTCACCGTTAATTATTTTATTGTACACAATTGCATCTTTTTCATTAAGATGTAATTTTGTATGCGTACTCGTCATCAAATATTTTTTACGAATTGTTTTTATTGCTTTTTCATTTTGTGCAGTTGTCTTTTTGTAGCATTCACAGACCGCGTGCAAAAGCAAAGAAAGCGAAATCAACCTGTTTATGCCATCTACAATAGTAAACTGCTCAAATGTTTTTTGATTCAGATAGATAATTCCTAAATCAATTCTTTGGGTAAATTGTTCATCCTCAGTCATCAAATCCAAAAAATTAACCAACTCATCATCGCACTTTGCGTAGGTCAAAGTGTACAAGTCTTTCGCATTATTCAAAAACTCAAGTAAGTTTACTACCTTCATTTATTACTCTGATAAAACGAAACCGCCTGATGGCACATTTCTCAATTTATCACCTTCAATTTTCGCTCTTAAATTTTTAATATATTTGTAAACATAATCTCTCGGCAATTCCAAAAGCATTGCAAGATCTTTTGCATACACGGTTTTTCCGACATTGTTCAACAAATAGTCAAAAACCAATTGTTCTCTGTCTGTTAAGGCTCTTTTAAGGGTTATTTGAATATCTTTTTGTGAAGCATATTCTTCAACTTTATCAAGAACAGTATTACATTCTGCAATCGGTGCCTTTGCTTTTTTAGACACAGACGTTTCTTTTTTATCACTTTTAATTTCTTTAACAGGAGCTTCTTCTTTTGTTTTCGTCATCATTTCTTTCCTGTTTATAGAAAATGGTGTATGCGAAATCTGACGTTCACGAACAAAAGCTCTTTCTGCAATCTTCGAGAAGCCGTCACTTATATTTGTATTGGTATTAGAAGAAGTACCGCGTGACATAACAATATCCACAACATCGTTTGTCGGCTTACTTTCTTCAACTTCTTTTCCTAATCTAGCCGCAAATTCTTCTAAAGTAATTTTCTCCAAAGAGCTTCTCCATTGTCTTATCTCTTCCTTAGTCAAATAATTAGGCATCAAATATCTCCTATGCTAACCTGTGATAGTCTAAACTTAATTCCCCATAACGGATTTATACTTTATAATGTACCACAAAATACTTAAAAATAATCAAAATATTTCGCGATGTAAAGATTTGTTTTCAAAGCTTAATAATCTTGAACAATTCTTCCCGGCAAATGGTTCTGTTGCACCGTATACAACAAAGCTTCAGCACTCTGTTTATTTTTGAAAATTCCTACTTGCAATGTGTAATTATTAGACCCTACACATTTTACAATCGGATTCAAACCTTGTCCGGATTCTTGGATTATATCTTTTGCGACTTTTGCTTGCTCTACAGATGTGTATGTTCCAATGTAAACTTTGTATACAGGCTCTGCTTGAGCTACCGCAGAATCTGAGGACTGTGAAGTTGTCTCAGATACCTGTTCCGAAACTCTTTCAGAATTTTCTTCCGAAGTTATCTTTGAAACCTTCACACTATCATCAACATTTGCTACAATATCAGAAAAGCTTCTGCCCTGATCCTCATTTTGAATCATTGCAAGTCTATCGTCAACATTATTTTTAGAATCATCAAAAGATTCTATCTCTTGTTGGTACTCACCAATTGAAGTATCTACAGATGGAGAAAGTGATTTTATCAAAAATGTAAATACCAAAAGCATACCGAAGAAAGAAATTATGAAAATCTTTAGCAAAGAATTTTCTTGTCTTTGCGCATTATTCTTCATATATTTTTTGTAACCGTGTTGCTTTGCCATATTACACCCCACGCACTTTGGTACTTGCGAACTTTATATCTTCAATCTCATCTGAGTATCGCTTCATAACCTCAATTGCAAACTCATCAATATCTTCTATACCTAATTCACTTGTTAAACCTGACGCTTTTACAGGCGCACCTTCTGAAAGTATATTAAGCCCAGTATGAATTAAAACAGAAGTTATCGATTTAGTTGCAATTGATACCGAGAGTTTTCGGTTGTTAATCATCAAATCATCGCCTTTTCGCACTACAAAAATACCTCTTTCTTCAAGAAGTTCTTTTATTATACAAATCAGCAATCTTTGCCTAAAGACACCTTCTACAAGCTCTACACCGAATTGTTCAGTTATAAAACTCAACATGTACTTGCTATATATTGGCTCATTGTTGATTACATCCTCAATATCAACCATTTCTGTCAACTTAACTTCGCATTCACCTTTAAACGCTACTATAGCATCGCCTTGCAAGCCATAATTCTTGTAAATCCAATGTGGCGCAAGCTGCGAACCAATATACTTAATCTCTTCTTTTATTAATTTAGTTTTCATATTTTTCATCAAATAATATATCTAGATACTTCTCTCCGTGATTTGCAACTAAAGCATTCTTTAAATGCAAGCAAGACTCACATACTCCGCAATGTTTTTCCCCTGAATTATAACAGCTCTTCACCATCTCTAACGGCATAGCATTATCCATCGCAATTCTAACTATATCATCCTTGGAATAATTAATCAAGGGTGCTATTACTTTTGGCTTCTTTAGTGTCGATGTCTCAAAAACTTTAGAAATTTCTTGCCTAAATTCTTCTGTGTTATCAGGAAAAGTAGCGCCTTCATCTTTATTTGCGCCATATAAAATATAGTCGAATCCGAAAGAATCCGCAAAAGATGCTGCAATGTTTAAAAATAAACCGTTTCGATTAGGTATCCATACAGCCTCTGCACTTTCTTTTGTGCCAAGATTATCTGTTGGTATTGCATTGTCTGCAACAAGTGATGTATGTGTAATTTCTTTTAACCAATCCAGTTTTATAATTTTATGCTCGATATTATAGAAATCGCAGATTGACTTTGAAGCTTTAATCTCACCTTCTGCTGCTTTTTGCCCGTAATCAAATGTAAGAGCAAGTTCAATTTTATATTTATCCTGCGGAACACCAAGAGCTACAAGTGAATCTAATCCGCCAGACATAAGTATTATCGCTTTTTTCATTAATTCTTCACCTAATTTTATTCTTCATATTCATCTATAATTGCTTGTGCTTCGGATTTTAAAAATGCATCATACCCTGGCAACGAAATCACTTCATCCAAAATATCCCTACCAACAATATTGTAAAGCGCGATTAAAGCGTTTTTCCGGACTTCTTCATCTTCATCTTTTAATGCTGTTCTTATCAACTCCGGAGCTTCTTCATAGTCACTGTTCATCAGCGCTTCAATTGCATTAATTCTTACCATCGAAGAGGAATCCATAAGCGCATCTTTCAAAACTTTCAAAACTTTTCGATTATTTATATTAAGCTTACCCAATGCTTCTACGATTCGTTCTTTTAAGAAAGAAAACTTGCCCAAAAGTCCTTGTTTTGCTTCCATTATTGCAACAAGAGGGTCAATTGCACTTGTATCACCCAAAAGCCCAAGCGCGAATGTTGCAGATTCTTTTACATACACAGATTTTTCTTCTTCGTCCTTAACTATATCAATCAAAGGTGCAACGGCATATCTATCACCAATTCTACCAAGCGCATCTGCACAAGCTAATCGAACTTTGTAGTTTTCGCCTTTATTATTTAAACAATACAAAAATGCTCCGACTGTTGATGTATCTTTATAATTAACAATTGCTTTTGCGCAAAGTACACGCACATTAATCAAACTATCGGTATCATCCGTATCAACATTTTTTAGCAATAAAATATCTAACAAAGAAGAGAGTATGACTTGTGATTTATACGAATCTGCCAATTTGATAACACCACTGAGTAGCTCCGCGTCATGAACATTTGCGAGTATATACTCATAGAATGCGATTATCTCTTCTCGCTCTAAATTATCCTCTAATAAAGCTATATTCTTAACAACTTGAGGTGCGGGCTCACTTTTGAAACCGCATTCATCAAGCATTGAATTAAAATCTAACACTTTTTTAACCACAAAATCAACATACAATAAAAGTGAAGTTTTAGCAATAATAATCATACTTTCAGGGAATTTTACAAATGTTTATTTTAACATTTCTTAACATTATCAATCAAAAAAGGCAATTTTTAGAAAATGAAATACTTTATATATACATAGAGATATTTGATAAGGATTATATAATGAAAGAAGAAGAATTAAACGCAGCAATGTCAGTAATCGCAGACCCAATCAAGAATGTTTATAAACTTGAAACTCGTCAAGATATTGAAGAAATCCAAAGAATTTGCAGAATTTTTACAATTGCTGAAAAACAAGCGAATAAACATAGAATGCTATCAATCAAGAATTTGGCAACATTCAGATTAGTATTGAGCAACAACTAAGTTGTGCATAACTTATACTTAAAGTATTGCCCTGTGAGCCCCCTCACAGGGTTTTTGTATTTACAATTTAACTAAAAATATTAAGTTTTGTAACAAATAATATCCTCGCTGAAATTGAATATTTTTTAAATACTTTTTATATATGTAAGATAAAAAAGGTATAAGAAGATGGCTAACACAGCAGCATTATTAGGAACATTATTAAACACGAACGCAGACATTAATTACTACACTCAACAACAGATTTACTGGAGTGGTAAGTATGAAGCAAACAGTGCAAAACTTGAAAAACAAGTTAAGTATGAAGAAAAGTGGGAAAGCGCTTTTGATTCTGCCATCGACAATACAAAAGAGTTAACTGCTGGTGGAGTACGTGTCGGAGAAAATAACAAAAACGAACAAATTGCTGATGCTTATGCACACGCTAAAGTAAAACAATATAACGAAGAGTTGTCATTAGAACTTGCAGAAATGGATGTTGAATATGACACGATGCAAACGATGTACGAGTCAATGTTGGAACAACTAAGAGCTCAAAAAGACGCAGAAAAGACAGCTACACAAAACGCTGCTTCAGATACAGGATTATTACAATCTTAATAATTCAAGATACTACCTGTTATATACTTTGGAGGCATTATACATTAATGAAGCAATGGTCATTGGACCGACTCCTCCAGGAACAGGAGAAATATATTTTACCAAAGGTGATACTAATTCAAATTCTACATCACCAGTCAGTTTGCCGTTAGAATCTCTAAAAATTCCGACATCAACTACACAAGCATTTTCATTAACCATCTTACATCTTACAACTTTTTTACCCACCGCAGATACAACGATATCGGCGGTTTTTATTTTATCATCAAGCTCTTTTGTATATGAATGAGCTATTGTCACTGTTGCGTTACGTTTTAAAAGCATTTGTGCCATAGGACGACCAACGATATTTGAGCGACCGATTACAAGAGCATTCGCGCCTTGAATATTCACATTATATGCATCCAAAAGCATTAAAATACCTTGCGGGGTTGCAGGATAAAAATAAGGCTCTAATCCGATTGCCAACCTTCCTACATTTTCTGGTGTAAAACCATCCACATCCTTCTTTGGAGATATCGCCATAACGACCTTGTTCTTATCTATATGTTCCGGAAGCGGCAATTGTACTAAAATACCTGTTACATCAGGATTCGCATTCAATTCGTCAATTTTGCTCAGAACTAACTCTTCAGATACATCTTCCGACATTTCAATAACAGTTGATTGAATACCAACCTTTTCTGCTGCGAGTTTCTTATTTCGTACATAAATTTGGCTTGCAGGATTATTGCCTACCAAAATCACCGCAAGATGAGGTTTCACGTTCATTGACGCGACTTTTTGGCTTACATTTTCCAAAATCTTTAGTGATACTGCCTTCCCGTCAAGAATCATGCATTATTCTCCTGTGGTAGATTGAGTCTGAAATAAAACTGTTCAACGGCATCTGAAACAATTTTAGATTTTCTGTCTAGCTTTCCTTTTAAATTTGTATCGTAAGGTATCGTGCCTAATATATCAACATCAATTTCTGACAAGTGTTCTGATATAGTATTCATATCTTCTTCATTAGCCTTATTAATAACAACACCTAATTGACCACCCGCAGCATATTTTGCTGAAAATTCCGCAATTCTTTTGGTTAAATGAATAGAATCTAATGTTGGTGTAGTAATAATCAACGCTAAATCAATATTCGTATCAACCAATTGATTAAGGTATTTCAAATCAAACTCGCAATCAAAAATAACAAAGTCATATCTTTCAATGAGTTTTGAGCAAGCATCATTAATTTGTGAAGTAATAGGGCATCTGCAATCCTTTGCACCAACAAACCAAGAAACAATTATATCTACATTCTCACTTAATGGGACCAAAATATCTTCCATCGCCCACTCTACGTATTCGTGTTTAGTCATCCCTTCGGGAATCCCCGTTTTATACTCATGTTTGCCACTTCTTATACCATAAATAGTATTTCTAATATCCAAGCCAAAAGAATGTGCCAATTCACTCGATAAATCATTGTCAAAAAGGAGTATTGATTTATTTGGGAATTTTTCTTGCAAATTAGTCAATAATGCCTTAGTAAACGTTGTTTTTCCGCTTCCGCTTTTACCTGTTACAGCTATTTTTATAGTCAAAATTAAAATCCTCTTTGAGAAGATTTTAACATAAAAAAGGTGAGTGTTAAACTCACCTTATACCAAACCTTCTTTTACAGCTTTTACAGCAGCTTGAACTCTATCATTCACACACATTTTCTGCAATATAGAGCACACATGCGCTTTGGCAGTATGTACACTTACTATAAGTTCTTTCGCAATTTCCGTGTTGCTTTTGCCATCAACCAAATGTTTAAGAACTTCAAATTCGCGTTCCGTTAATGGCACTCTGCCTTCTTCTGATGATTTATCCTTCAATATTCCTATTGTTTCTTGCTTAGGGAAAGAATCTAAAACTTTACGAGCAATTACAGGATCAAGCCAACACACCCCGTTATTAACATCACGTATAACATCTGCTAATTTTACGGGATCAATATCTTTCAAACAGTATGCCATTGCGCCGGATGAGAGAGCTGCAATTACTTCTTCTTCTCTATCATGTGAAGTCAGAGCGATAACTTTAATATCTTTGTTCATCTCTTTAACCTTGACTGTTGCTTCAATACCGTTCATTCCTGCAAGTCCCAAATCCATTAGCACAATATCAGGTGTATGTTGTTCAATCATTTTTAAACCGTCTATAGCATTTTCACTTTCTGCAACAACCTTTATATCTTCATTAGAATTGAGAGCACACCTTAAACCAACACGCGTTAGTTTAAAGTCCTCTATTATGATGACACTAATTGTTTTCTTCTCTGTACTCACTGCAATGCTCATTATAAATCCTCCTATCGGGGTACTTCATAAATTTTGTTCCCCACAACAATATTAAATAATACACTCAACCCTGAGTACATTACCCGATTATCCAATATTTAATGCACATTCTTTATACAAATGATTCAATTAGCTCTACAACTTCACCAACAGAATAATTATCCTGAGTTACAAATATATTTTTTCCTGTCTTTTCAATCACATAATCAAGTGAATTGCCATCCAAAAAGAGGTTTGTATATGGTTTTAACATAATAGACGGCACTACAACATAATCAGCATTTATATCTTTTATCGCATTAATTAAATCTTCTGAGGTTATAAGTCCGGCAACTGTTATGTTTTTACCCCAATAGGTTGATTTTACGGGATTAACAAGAACTTCCAAATTCTCAATCTTATTAAGTCCATTTGCAATATATTCAAAAGCCGATTTTGCTGCAACAGAGCAGGCAAAAGATATTGTCAGCTTTTGAGAAAGTTTTTCAGGCAATTCCATCATATCAAAATCATCCATAATAGTTCTCAAAGAACCTACTCCATCATCTAATTGTGAAAAATTGCCATAATATTCGCTATTTGGAATTTCAGCACCTGCCAAAAGGAAAAACTCATCAGAGCAACAAGCCTTAGGATATCTTGAAGCAATCTCAATAGTTTCCTTTGCAACACGCTCATCTACAGTTTTTAATTCATTTTTTCGGAACTGAGTCACACCAACCGGAACAATTGCTATCGAGAGTAAAAAATCACCCAATGTAGATAAATCCTTTAATGTACGCTCCAATTCCGCACCGTCGTTGTAATCAGGACAAAGTACAATCTGGGTATGAAACGGTATTTCATTATCCTTAAACCAACGCAAATTATCCATAATCTTTGCAGCATTAGGATTTCGGAGCATTTTTACCCTCAATTCAGGATTAGTAGTATGAACCGACACATAAAACGGGCCCAAATGCAACTGAGCAATTCTTTGCTTATCCTCATCAGTAAGGTTTGTTGTAGTAATATAAGTCCCTTGTAAATATGACAGCCTGTAATCATCATCCTTAATGTAAAGCGTATTACGCAATCCTTTAGGCTGTTGTGCGACAAAACAAAAAATACAATTATTTAAGCACGGCTTAACTTTATCAAAAACTGCACTTTCAAAGACAATCCCTAAATCTTCGTCGTAATCTTTTTCAAGCTCAATTTCTTCAATTTCACCATTTGTTTTTTGTATTTCCAAGGTAATTAATTCCGATTTACATAAAAAACGGTAATCAATCATGTCTTGTAACTTTTCGCCATCAATAGAAACTAAAATATCGCCTTCTTGAATTTCTAATTCGTCAGCGATAGAGCCTGCTTCTACACTACTTACGATTGCAGACATGTTCAAATCCCTCCAATAGCGATATAAAATTTTTATACTCGCAAATCAAATTGTCAAATACCATTTGAGGCAAATATGATAAATTTTTAGAATTTACCATATTTTGCGTATCAATAAGTATACTTTCTGCTTTCAATTTTAAGCCATTGAAAAGCTGTAGTTTTTCGTCATCTGCTAAAACATCCGCGCAAGCAAGTTTTATTCTGGATGTAGTTAAAAACTGAATAGGATTTTCCAGAGGTGGAAGTGTAATTAGTCGTTTTAATTCATTCTTTCCTGCCGCTGTTATTGAATAATAAACAGATGGTCGTCCACCTTCCGACATTGTTTTTTGAGTCTTTACGAAGCCCGACGCTTCAAGACGTTTCAGAGCTGGTTTAATCGTTCCATAGCTGGGAGTTGTTAGAACAGAAAAAGAACTACGTATTTCTTTGGAAATGCCATACATTGTCAATACTTTTCTGCTCAATTCAAATAATATCAATAATTCTATCATTATCTAATCCATATCACTCTTTACAATTCTGATAAATTCTTGTGAAAGTTTTTCGCTCCACTTTTTATTACTTTCTTCCTGAATAAGCTCCAGCGCTTCTTGCGGAGATTTGGCTTCTCGGTAAGGTCTTTTTTCCAAAAGAGCAAAATATGCGTCTACGATAAGAATTATTTGCGATTCAATTGGAATCTGATTGCCGGAAAGTTGAGCGGGATAACCGGAACCATTCCAACTTTCATGGTGTTTTTCGATTATAGGAAGGACGTCGACTACATTGGAAATTGGTTTCAAAATCTCTCTTGCAGCAATACACGGATGTTCTTTGATCATAGATTTTTCAGACTCAGTTAAAGGTTCTTTCTTTGTCAATAGCTCTTTCGGTAACATTGTATTTCCGATATCATAAAGCAATACTGCAATTTTAAGCTTATCAACAGCTTCTTTAGAAAGTTCAAAACGTTTTGCAAGTAATGTTGCCAGCTCAACTTTTTGCTTAACCATACCGGACTCGTGTTCCGGATTATAAGTCTCTACAATCGTATCCGCCACTTGGTAAAGTCGTGTGTTGTCAATATTCATTTCTTGCAATTTTTTTGTTAACTGTTTTGAAATAGTATCATCAACAGGAATTCTATGTTTTGATAAAATCTCAATAAACGCATCAATCGCAACTTCTTGCCAAGATGTCTCTAATGCCGGATGTGCAATTGTCACGCGATTTCTGCCGTTTCTTTTCGATTCATACATTGCCCTATCAGTGATTTCCAATAATTCTTCAATATCATCAGAATGCTCCAAATAAGTAGCAACACCCAAACTGGCGGTTATATGTCCAATTTTTTCCAGTTCAACCGATTCAATAGCTTTTCTGATACGTTCTGCAGCTATACAGCCGCCAGCCGAATCAACCCCAGGAAGAATCAAGTTAAACTCTTCTCCACCCATCCTAGCCGCTATATCAATTGAACGAGCATTATTCTTCAAAACTTCAGCAATAGCCTTTATTGCAATATCTCCGTAATTATGACCATAAGTATCATTAATTTGTTTTAAATGATCCAAATCTAATCCTATTACAGTAAACTTCTGGTTTTGTCTTTCGGCACGTGTAGCTTCTTTTTTTATGAACTCTTCAAAATATCTGCGGTTGTACAATCCTGTCATACCATCAGTAATAGCCTGTTCTTTAACCGCCTGAAACAAGTCTGCAATTGTAATTGCAAGTTCAATTTGTTTTGCAAACAAACTCAAAAAATTAAGCTCGCTTTCACTAACATTTTCTCTTGATGAAAACACAATCAAAGAACCAAAATGAGTCTGCTTCGATATCAAAGGCACCAAAATATACGATTTCATTTTTGCATCAAGCAAAAATTCACTAACTTTTACTTTATCCAACTCCGGAATAAAACCACATACCAATTCTTTTAAATTTACCGATTTATAAATTTGATTATTTTTTACTGCTTCTTTTAATTTATTAATATCAGGGAAACGCATCCTAAAATCGGAAATATTACAAGCAAACTTCTCAAAGAATCTTACATCCAAATCGTCTCTTGATGAAGCAACAACCTGCAAATATTCCCCGTCATTGTCAGCTTTTTCTTTAACAATAAAGCTGTATAAGTATCCCAACTCTCCTTGTAAACTATTTACAATTGCATTTAACACACTCGACAAGGGTTTAGAGGAGTTCATCATATCCCAAATATGCTGCAACGTTAGCATTTGCCTGTTTGCACGATCAAGTTCTTTCGTACGATTTGCAATCTCAGCTTCTAACTTCGCATTGATTTCGTATACTTCTAAAAGAGACTGCTTACCAGAATATACCGAAGATTCAACTTGATCTAATTGATGTTTGAAATTTCTTATACTATCAAAAAAGCCCAAAGAATATGTCCTCTTATTCCAACTACACATAAAGTATAGCATATTTTATGCCTAAATAAAACCTCCTTGGTGGGAATTGAACCCACGACCTCTGGCTTCGGAAACCAACACTCTATCCAACTGAGCTACAAGGAGATTTTGTAATAAAGCTAATCCTCTACATCCAAACCCAAGTCTAAAGTAGGTGCTTTTGCTACAATCGCACTTGAGGATATAATATCAACACCTGTTGCAGCAATGTCGCGTACTGTAGAAAGATTCACATTACCACTAGCTTCCACAATAGCCTTTCCGTTAATAATTTCTACACCTTTGCGCATTGTTTCAAAATCCATATTATCAAGCATAATAATATCTACACCACAAGCCAAAGCTTCTTTTACTTGTTCCAATGTATCGCATTCTACCTCTATTTTGTGAGCGTGAGAAATGTGTTGTTTTAGTTTTTCTACTGCATTAGTAAGAGAACCTGCATACTTAATGTGGTTATCCTTTATCATCGCACAATCTGCAAGATTAAAACGATGCAAACTGCCTCCACCTGTTTTTACAGAGTATTTCTCAAACGCTCTAAAACCAGGAGTCGTCTTTCTTGTATCAACAATTTTTGCTTTATATTCACCAATTGCTGTTTGATACTTATTAGTTTCAGTTGCAATACCACTCATTCTTTGTACATAATTTAACGCCGTACGCTCGCCCATAAGAATATATCTGGCAGGACCTTCTATATCTGCAATTTTGTCACCCTTTTTTATAACATCACCGTCTTTGAAATAGAATCTGATATTAACATCAGGAGAAAGTGTCTTAAACACTGTTTCAAAAACATTTCTTCCACAGAAAATACCGTCCACACGAGTATTTAGAACACAAGCCATTCTATCATCTTCGTTTGTTAAATAGTCTGTTGTTATATCTCCAAACCCGATGTCTTCTTGCAATGCGGATTTAACGTGTTCTTCTATAAAAAAATTATTTAACATTTACAAAACTCCCTTTCTTCTGTTTTTATAATATCAGAATGTCTAGCCACTTCATCTGTCATTTTGAAATCTGAACGGCAATGCGCACCTCTGGATTCTTTTCTGGACAAAGCCCCCTCGATTATCAAAAAAGCTGCAGTTAACATATTTCTGTACTCATATTCGTCCTTATTTAAACATTTTCGGCTTCTTTTAAAACCTTTCTTTAATTCTGCAATTTCAGTTTTTGCTTTCAATAAAGATTCTTCCGAACGAATAATTCCGACATTATTCCACATAATATCTTTTAATTTCTGTTTTAATGCTTCTACATTATAATCCTCTTCGCTAATAGGTTGAGAATACAAATTAATCAAAGTTCTTATATTTTCATCAATTTTCTTTGGAGTACTCAAATTAGCAAATGACAAGTAATCGGCGAGTTCATAGGCACAGACAACACACTCTAACAACGAATTACTTGCAAGGCGGTTTGCACCATGAAGCCCTGTTGAAGAGCCTTCTCCAATCGCATAAAGACCTTTTAATGAAGTTTTACCTTCTACAGTTGCTTTTATTCCGCCCATGCTATAATGTGCCGCAGGCGCAACAGGTATTGGCTTTTGAGAAATATCAATTCCATTTTCACGACAACGCTTTGAAATAGTAGGGAAACGTTTAAATAGCTTCATGCTATCTATCATTGATGCATTCAAAAATACGTTAAACTTATGTTCTTTGTTCATTTCGCTAAAAATTGCTCTGGTTACAATATCTCGCGGAGCAAGTTCTCGCTTGTCATGATAGTTTGACATAAACTCGCGCCCTTCACTATTGATAAGTTTAGCACCTTCACCTCTAACAGCCTCTGAAATTAAAAACCTGTCTTTGTTATCAGGGCTTAATGCTAAAGCTGTCGGATGGAATTGTATAAATTCCATATCCTGCAAAATAGCTCCTGCATTATAAGCTAAATCAATTCCATCGCCGGTTGCTCCTTCCGGATTGGTCGTATATTTATACAATTGTCCCATTCCTCCGGTTGCAAGAATTAATGCTGATGTATAAACAATTTCGTGTTCACCTGTTAACGCGTTATAAACAATTACACCTTTACATTCTTTATCGGAATCAACCAACAGCTCAACTGCCATGGCATTTTCCAAAATCACAATATTTTCATCCGCTCTTACCATT
Organism: uncultured Vampirovibrio sp.; assembly: GCA_964503025.1. Classification (GTDB taxonomy): domain Bacteria; phylum Cyanobacteriota; class Vampirovibrionia; order Gastranaerophilales; family Gastranaerophilaceae; genus CAG-196. Next base: position 21,641 of record CAZCZF010000027.1, read on the forward strand.
TCACTTAAGGACTCGGTAATTTTTCTACCTGTTGCATCTCCACCGGCATGCAAAATTCTTCGCATACTGTGAGCAGCTTCTAAAGTAAATGTAAGATTACCATTTGTATCTCTATCAAATTCTACTCCGCTGTCAATCAAATCATTAAGAACTTCATCAGAAGCAGAAGAAATGTATTCTACAGCTTTTTCATCACTAAGTCCTGCACCGGCAATCAACGTATCATTAACATGCTTTTCTACACTATCCTCCGGATTTTGATGTAAAACTCCTACAATACCGCCTTGAGCATATAAAGAATTACTATTGCCCAAATAGGATTTTGTTATTAACAAAACTCCGTCAGGTAAATTCATTTGTTGTGATATTTTTAACGCTGAATATAAACCGGCAGCACCACTACCTACTACCACCACTGAATATTCGGAATATTTCATGTCTCCACTCCGCTGGCTAATTACTTAATATAATTTTAAAACAAACACAACAAACTATAAATAAATTTTATATTAAGATTTAGATTTTCCTAATCTCTAATTTTAATTCTTTTGGAGCAATTGCATCATCTATTACAGAAAAATCCGTATCTATTGATGGTAAATATTCCTTTGCCATCTTTATATCAGCTTCTGCACCTAAAAAATCACCCAAATTCTTCTTTACTTTTGCCCTCTCTACGTAGATATAAGCGTTCTTAGAATTTGTTTCCAATGCGGTATCCCATTGTTTTAATGCTATATCAGCTCTATCAAGCGAATTATACAATTCTGCTCTGCAAGCATAACCCGTATACGAACGTTGATTTAGTTCAAATAAAAGGTTGCAATACTTTACAGCTTCCCTGTAATTGCCTTCATCTTTAAACAACATAGCTACTTTTAACAAATCTTCATAGCTCATAACATCACGAGCAAGAATGTAGTCTCTTAATGAACCTTTCCTATCACCAAAATACAACTTCATTTCAGCGCGATCTTTATGTAGTAATTTCACTTCTCTAACCGGAGCAGCGGATGGAATTGCACCAATAGCACGTTCCATCATAACCAATGCTGTCTCTTTATTTTTAGGATACATCTTCGCTAAATATACAGCTTGATTTCTGTAAAAGATATATTCTGTTGCAGAATCTTTATCAATTAATTTGGTAATAAAAAACTTTACATTATTTCCATAGAAGCACAACTGCACAAATTTATTCCCAGGTGGGGTACAAAACCACGCAATTACAAGGAATACAATTACTATTTTGATAACAATCAAAATATCGTCTTTTCGACTCTGTTGTTTTAAATTATTAATCATGCAATCTC
>CAZCZF010000028.1:0-21826 GCA_964503025.1 uncultured Vampirovibrio sp.
CTATTATTATATATTTATTAAAAATGTTTTTCATTATAACCACATTCATAATATCAATAAATTGATAATATGTACAGAGTAAGATTATTATGATACAATAATATCGTGAGAGATTTATTTAAAATATTAGTAGTTGGAATAATTCTATTTTTTGCGCCGTACGTTCAAGCTGAACAGTACAAAGTTGTTGTACTTCCTGATAATATTGTTACAGAAAACACAGCTCTTGATTCTTATATCTACAATGCAACTTCGGAATTTTTTGCAAATGAGGTAATTAATATTTTAAACCAAACGGATTATATAAAATCTCCGACAGTGAGTGAAGAAAGAAAACTTTTAAAAAGTTCTCCATCATCAATGTTACCGGCACGCGAACTTACAAACAGATTTAAGACTTCTTACAATATTGATTACGTAGGCTTAAAAAAAATTGCAAATAAATCACAAGCAAGATATGTTTTGATGTTAACATCGGCAATTGATTCAGAAAATTACATATTAAGAAGAACCGTGTGGGATTTTCTGAATGTTGCAGGTGCAACGGTTGTTGATCCTGCCTACAAAATTAGCACTTATGCGGTGTTAGTCGATACACAAAACAACAATGTGTTATGGTCAAATACTTTCTACAAAACAATAAGCACTGTGGAGAGCAGAATTATAACAAGAGGACCTTCTCCTCAAACCGAACAATTACAAAAAATCAGAGATTATTCCAGAATGCTTTGTCCTGAAATTGCACAGAATGTGCAATTAAAAGTTTTACCGCCGGAAGTTTTTGCAAAAGAATCAAACCAAATTTACTACGACATGGGTAATTTTGATAACGTATTTACCAAAAAGTATAGAAGGTGGCATAAAGAAGGTAGCAAGGATTATGCTGTTGCAAAATCTCGCGTAGATGCAAAAATTGCTGATACAAAAGAAAAAATTAACGAAACAAAAGAAAACACTAAGAAAAAATATAACAATTTTAAACAGGAACGTGCTCAACGCGCGCAGGAAAAGAATTTGCAAAAACAACTTGAAGTTAAAGCAGAACCTGTTAAAATAAAGCCGTCAGAAATTGAAAAAAGCAGTGTTGAAGAAAATAATGTTCATAATATAAATTACAAAAAACAACCAACAGGTGATCAAACTCTCTATGCACCTTTGAACATCCAAAAAACACGCAAAAATAATCTTTATGGTGAATACGACAATACAAGGCCGGCATTGAGAGATTATAATTAAAGATTTAGAGCATGGATAAATAATTCGCCAACTTTTGCGTTATATTCCCGTCCGTCGTCTTGTGCAAACAAGTTTCTCCAATGACTTTGTGGCATGCCGTCATCAGAAAAAGAAGGATTTGCCATCATTAAATGATGTGTACTTGTGTCATACCTAAGAGGAAATAAATCTTCCATTTGCATGAAACTTGGAAGCTTATCACTTGGATATTCATAACCGAATAAAGATGAATTTATACGATTTAATCGGGCTTCATAACTTCTTCCGCCTTCATCATTGTCATTTGAAACTTCAACTCCTGGGGCATATTCGCGATTATACTTAAGTTTTTCTGCCCAACATTTGACATTATCATAATTATCAGGCGGTATAAAAGCCGTACCGGTAGTAAGTCCCAAATTCTTATACCGGTCAAAATCTTCCGTACTTTTTTCTCCTGCAAAACTAAGAGTAGTAACACCTGAACGTTTGCGAATTTCATGGAGAATATACTGCATTTGTTCGTATTTTGGCAATGCGCCGACTCCTGCATAATTTCCCATATCATATCCGCCAATGTGCTTTGCAGAGTCAATAAAAATTGCTTCAAACCCTAAGTTTACGAGTTTAACATGTGAATTAATAAAGAGCTCTTGATGTTCGCTATTGTCCCAACTAAAAGTAATATCGTTTTCAAATGGTTTTGCGACTTTAATTTGATCTGCGGAAATCACTGTTCTAAAACCTGTTTTCAGTCCGTGCAAATGTGCTAAATCGTTAAATGCCCTAAATTGTTCTTCTGCCGAAAGACCTATTTCATAATCTACAATGTTACCGCTATAGCCGGCATTTAATTTTATGCCGTAGATTGAATTTTCTTCATCAAAATTTTTATTAATTCCATCTCCATAAATATTGGGAAAAATTTGGGATAAGATTACGCAATTAGCCCAACTCTTAGCAGACGGCGGTAGCGCAGGAAGTATTTTTATTGAGCTTAATATTCCGTTTTGAGTCTTATTGCCACGCATTTCTGCAATTGCACGATTGTTAATTTCGATATAGTTTGCGCTTCTTCCCCATTTGTCGCCATAATTTGGTGTTTCAATCAAATCCGGAAAATTTTTATAAAACTCACCACTCTCATTAATTGTAACAAGCGATTCGATCGCTTGCTTTACGGTTCTGCTTAATAATTCTGAAGGAATAATATTTGCCGCCCATTTTTTATTACCGGAAACAAAGATATGTTCCTGAATCCATTTATCCGGTTTCAAGTCCATATCTTCGTTCAAAGCTGTTAAGAGGCGGTTTACGGAATTTGTCATATTGCAAGTTTATCAAATTATAAATTTTGTAAAATTGGACAATTGGGCTTTTTTAGTTTAATTCGCTGAATAATATTACATTTATGAATTGCTTAACAAAACTTTATGATTTATTCTGAGTTACTTTTGTTGTATCATATAAAGATAAACAGTATGGGGAGCAAGAATGAGAATAGAAGCTAAAAACCTTGTTAAAATATATGGCGACAGAAGTGTAGTAAACGATGTTTCGTTTTTCATGGACAAAGGCGAAGTTGTTTGTTTGCTTGGTCCGAACGGTGCCGGAAAAACAACAACTTTTTATATGATAGTCGGCTTGGTTAAACCGAATACAGGTTCTGTATTTATTGATAACAAAGAAATTACGACTTGGCCTATGAATTTGAGAGCAAAAGCCGGTATTGGATATCTTCCACAGGAAAACTCTATTTTCAGAAAATTGACGGTTGAAGATAATATACAATTAGTATTGGAAATGAACGATAAGTTAACCGTCAATGAGAAAAAAGCAAAATTGGAAGAATTGCTTGATGAGTTTGGGGTTCTTAAGCTGAGAAAATCACCTGCCGTTGCTTTATCTGGCGGAGAAAGACGACGTGTAGAAATCGCGAGAGCACTTGCGGCAAGTCCTGATTTTATGCTTCTTGATGAACCATTTGCCGGTATTGACCCGATTGCAATTGGTGAAATCAAAGACAATATCAGAAAAATATCTGAAGAAAAAGGCTTGGGTGTACTTATTACCGACCACAACCCGAAAGCAACTCTCTCTATTACAGACAGAGCTTATGTAATTTTTGACGGGAAAATTAAAATTCAAGGCAAGAGTACTGATGTTGCAAATGACCCTGTTGCTAAAGAATTTTATCTTGGAAAGGACTTTAAACTATAATATGAAAAAACCGTTTACAGTCTATGACAGATATATTTTCACTCAAGTGCTGACAACAACGATTGTTGCCATTCTTTTGTTCACAATTGTTTGGATTGCACCAGAAATGCTCTTGAGTACAATCAAAAAGATTCTTTCGCATGAATATACGGTAAAAACCGGTGTCATGGTTTTGGTATATGAACTTCCCAAAATTCTGGGAAAAGCTTTTCCTGTTGGCTTGTTGCTAGGCTCTTTATTTACTTTTGATAAATTGAGCAAAGATTCCGAGTTAACTATTTTTAGAGCAGTCGGAATGTCTTTTGAAAGAATATTGCGACCATTGCTTGTATTAAGCTTCATCGTTACTTATCTTTGTTTTGTGACTTATGATAAATTGATTCCGTATTCTTGCCAAAAGCTTATGGAAATCAAAGATCGCTCCAGTTTAACTCAATACATTTACACAAAGAAAGATGAAAATAATCATCCTAAACAAGCAGTTGTTGTATCCAGATTCTTTCAGGGAGAAATGACAAACGTCATTGTGATGAATTTTTCTAATCAGGTGTTTGATGATTTACACGGCTTAAAAAATATTCTTGTGGCACGGACAGGTTATAAGGGAGATGACGAAAAAGGTACTCATTGTTGGATTTTAAAAGATGTTACATCTTATGAAATTGATAGTGAAGGAATTTTCCACAATCCTACTCACAAAGATCAAGTGAATATTCTTAATGGAACAGAAGCGGATGATGCTTATACAATAATGCTTAATTCTACTAAAAGAGATAGAGATATAAATAACAAAGATTTGAAGCATTACGTATCGTTATTGAAGAACGCTGAGCTTGATGAAGATTATAGATTGATGAAGAATAAATATTTACAACGTTTTTTCCATCCGTTTGTATGTGTGCTATTGGCGATAATGGGATGTCTTTTAGGTTTCAGTAAGCCGAGAGAACAAAGATTAATCGGTTTTACAATTGCGATAGGATGTATTTTTGTATACTATATAACGTTGCCGTTTTTTGACTTGCTGGCAGAAAAAGGAATACTTCCGCCGCTCATAACGGCAGCTTTTCCACCAATGGCATTCCTGTGTGCAATTATAGCTTTTTACAAATCAAGGGATTTATAATATGAAAAAATTTTTTACGGTATTATTGTTAATTTTGGCTTCTGCAAAAGTTATTGCAGCACCAATCGAAGTTAGTTATGATGATGGGATTTATCATATTTTATTATCCGGAGAAAAAATAAAAAAGCAGATTAAATTTATTTCTTCACAAAGTTTGATAACAAATAGAGAGGCTCACTTGAAATCCGGCTCTTTGCTGACAATAAATACTGGCTTTTTTGATCCTAATAACCAAAAAACAATATCGTATATCGTAAATGATTCGATAATTTCTGCGGATCCTATATTCAATGAAAATCTGATGAATAATCCGATTTTAAGAAGGAATATGACAAAAATTTTAAATCGTTCCGAGTTTAGAGTTATGGATTGTGATGGTAAATTTAAGTATGAAATTGCGCCTCATAATTCAAAGACAGATTTTTTATGTACGATTCAGCAATCAGCCCAAGGTGGACCACAATTGCTTCCTAATTTACGACTTGAAGAAGAGTTTTTTGTCGTAAAGGATAAAGACGGAAATGTTATACGCGAATCAGCATCAGTACTTCATAAAACAGCAAGAACTCTTATCGGCTTAAAATATACAGAAAAAGGAGAGCAAGAAGCTCATATTTTTATTGTAACAAACGCTCATCCGATGGATATTTATGAAGCCCGAGATTTGTGTGTTAAATATGGTTTAGATAGTGCAATGGCATTTGATGGAGGAAGTTCAACATCATTTGATTATAAAAATATGCATGTTGTTTCAACTCAAGAAACGGGAGATACCGGCAGAGCATTAAAATCATTTATGATTATTAAGAAAAAATAGAACGTCTTTTTACGGAGTCTGTGATTTTACAAAGTTTATTGATTTTACAACTTTTTCATCTTTCTTTGACAACACAAATGTTACATTGAAGTATTTTTTTCCGAGTTTTGAAGAAAACAATACATTTGGTGCGATGTTAAAATTTGTAATATCATCTTTTAACATCCAAGTTTCATTTATATATTTTCTGGCATCGCTTTCTGTTTTAAAAGTTTGTAATGTTTCTATTTTTTCTAAATTTTTTTCAAAGTCTCCTATTTTAGTATCATTCGTTGAAACTTTTGAATAAATTTGAAATTGATTAAGTTGCATAATTCTATCCTTTTTTACAATAAAAATTTAACCTCATTGTATATATCGACATTTTTTTAAAAAACTTTAGAGTTTTGAGAAAATATTTACAAAAATTCAACTTTTTGTTTTATAATAATAGACAAAGAGAGGTATTGAAAATGTTAGATATAAAACTAATCAGAGAAAATCCGGAAAAAATCAATGAATTATTAAAAAGAAGAAATCCTGAACTATCAATAGACAAAATTTTGGAAATTGATGCAGAACGCAGAAAAATTCAAACTCAGGCTGATAAACTCAGAGCAAAAAGAAAATCCGAATCTCAAAAAATCGGAATGATGAAGAAAAATGGTGAAAACACTGACGCTATTCAAGAAGAAGTACGCCAATTAGGAGATGAAGTTAAGGTTTTAGAAGAAAAACAACTGGAACTTGATAATGCTCAAAGAGACTTGCTATTGAGAACGCCTAATATTCCGGATGAAACAACTCCGATTGGTCAATCAGAAGAAGATAATCCGACGGTAAAGACTTGGGGAGAACCTACAAAGTTTGACTTCGCACCAAAAGCGCATTGGGATTTGTGCGAAGAAAAGGGAATTGTTGATTTTGAACGCGGTGTTAAAATTTCTCAATCAAGATTTACTTTGTATAGAGGAAAAGGTGCTCGTTTGGAACGCGCAATTATTCAATTTTTCTTGGATTTGCATACGGAAGAACACGGATATGAAGAAATATTGCCACCATTCATGGCTAATGCGGCTACAATGACCGGAACTGGTCAGCTTCCTAAATTTGCAGAAGATATGTACAAGTGCGTTGATGAAGATTTGTACTTGATTCCGACAGCCGAAGTTCCGGTAACAAATATTTATTCAGGCGAAATTTTATCAGAAGAAGATTTGCCTAAGTATATGACGGCTTATACACCTTGCTTCAGACGAGAAGCTGGTTCTGCCGGCAAAGATACAAGAGGTTTAATTCGTGTACACCAGTTTAATAAAGTGGAAATGGTTAAACTTACAACTCCTGAATCCAGCAAAGATGAACACGAAAAATTAACTAAAAATGCAGAACGTTGTTTAGAATTATTGGGACTCCCATACAGAAGAGTTGCTCTCTGTACCGCAGATATAGGCTTTAGTGCAAACAAATGTTTTGACTTGGAAGTTTGGCTCCCTTCTTATAATACTTATAAAGAAATTTCGAGTTGCTCTAACTTTGGTGATTATCAGGCAAGAAGAGCAAACATCAGATATAGAAACAAAGAAGGAAAGATTCAGTTTGTTCATACGCTTAACGGTTCAGGACTCGCTGTCGGAAGAACTTTTGCAGCGATTGTGGAAAACTTCCAACAAGCTGACGGAACAATAATAATTCCGGAAGTATTAAGAAAATACACTGGATTTGACAAAATATAAGATAAAAGAGGATTTTAACAATCCTCTTTTTTTGTACTATATAATTTATCAAAATCCAAGTTCAAAGCTTGCATTATCGCAACTATTGTAGTCAATGTCGGATTTGTTTCGCCACGCTCAATTGTTCCTATGTGTTTACCTGCGCAAATTCCGATTTTCTCTGCCAAAGCGTCCTGAGAAAGTCCAGCACGGTTACGCTCTGCGCGCAAATTTTTTCCAAATTGAATTAATAATTCATCCTTTTCCATATCAATATAATTGCATATTGACTTGGTATCTACCACCTGCTACAATTATCATAATACCATCTATAGATGGTATTATGATAATTGTAATTATTAATTGTGCATACACCGTTGTAAAAAAACATCTACTAGCTCTACAACGGTTTTTTTTAATATGCTTTTATCAGAAATAGTTTAATATTATTATCTATACGTTCTACTCGTTTTACATATCTATAATCAGTTGGCGCAGTGAGTATTAGAACTATAGCAGGTTTTTTACCTGTCATTTTGGAATAATACAAAGATTGTCCGATTGCCTCTGCCCATTTTTTTGCAAAATCAAATTCTATGGCATAATCTTTTGCAAGACAGTCCACCCTTGTCATATCCCATAAAATAGCTTCTTTTCTGCCAAAATCTGAGGTACACCATTGGTTTTGGTAATAAGATTCAATCTGATTAGGCATCATCTGTCTTGTTTCATAATACTTTTGCGGAACATAATTCAAGCCCAGATAATAAATTCCGGTTGCCATCAAAAGAAATGTAACAATAAAATGAATTATTTTATTATTGTGATTTATTTTTTTCTTTCTTCCCAACAGATTATACTTCCATTATTTTTTCTAAGTTGTAAACCGCATTTTCAACAGTATCATTCACAACTATATAATCAAATTTTTTAGAATTTTCTATTTCCAGTTTAATTGAAGCTAAGCGCTTTTGGATTGCCTCTTCAGTTTCGGTATGACGTCCGCGCAGTCTGGACTCCAACTCTTCCAAAGAAGGGGGAGCTATAAAAATCAAGACCGCTTCTGGCATTAAAACTTTAACGTTCAAAGCGCCTTTTGTATCAATTTCAAGAATAATATTATCACCTTTATTCAAACAATCTTCAACAAAGCTCTTTTTTGTACCGTAATGATTGCCTGAAAACTCTGCCCATTCAAGAAATTCATTATTCTTGATGCAATTTTGAAATTCCTCTTTTGAGAGAAAGAAATAATTTTTGCCATGAACTTCGCCGTCTCTCATTCCGCGTGTAGTGCAGGAAATTGAAAGTTTAAACTCAGGATGTCTTTGTAAAAACTCTTTAATTACCGTACCTTTTCCGACTCCTGATGAACCGGATATAACAAACAGTTTTTTCATTAATCCTCCGTTAAACTTCTGTGTACTACTGTTTCATAGGAAATAGTTGTGTCATTATTATTGTTTACATAGTTTTCGATATTGATTTCCACAGGGCAAGGCTGTTTCGGCTCTATCTCGCGTTGTTCTTTAAACTTGGCAGTCAGTAAACTTGTAAGCTCAGGCACATCCATTTTATCCGTGCATATTTCAATATAGCATAATTTATTCATGATTTGCGTAACTTTGAGAGCTTTATCAAAATCATCCGCAGTGTTTACTCTGGTTGACCAAACATCACCATCAAATGCTCGAGTTAATTTTGAGTAATTCATTTTTACAATATCATTAAATTTATCGTCAGGATGTGAGAGCATACGTTCTATGGTATATCCATTATTGTTTAATATGATTATTATAGGTTTCACACCCAACCTCAGCATATTGCCAACTTCCATTGCCGTAAGTTGGTGAGCACCTTCTCCGGTAACAAGAACTACTCTGGAATTAGGTTTTGCCGCACAGACTCCTAATGTTGCAGGAGTTGCCCAACCGATAGAACCCCATAAAATTTGCATTTGAAGTTCCGCGCTTGCCGGAAGTTTCATTGGAGCAATACCTTGCGGAATTATTCCTGTTTCTGCGATTATAATATCGTTCTCTTTTATAAATTCCTGTAAACGAGGGTAAATGTACTTAGATGTAAGAGCATCCATCGTTGGAGATTGATGTTCATAACCGATTTGCGGTTTTTCTATTGTAATGTTTTTACTGTCAACAAGCTTCGTAACAGCTTCCAGTACGTCCGACATTTTAACATTGCTGTAACAAGTTCCGTCAACGTATGTAAAAGTTCCATATATGGCAATATGGTCGTTGATTTTGTATGGCAAATTAAACCCGCAAGAGTTTAAATCCGTATAAACAGGACCAATTGCAATTAAACAATCCGTTTCATCAATGTATTTTTTTGCAATAGGGTTTTTATATTCTGCAAAATAACTTCCAAGATATAAGTCATAATCCATGTCAATGAGGTTTGTACCCATCAAAAAATTGGTAACAGGAATTTGAGTTTTTTCTACAAACTCTCTGTATTCAATTTTTGAATCAAAACGTTTTACGAGTATGTCGCCTAAGATAACCGGTTTCTGTGAGTTGTTGATTTTCTCGGCTATTTTTTCTGATACGATGTTTAGGGTTTCTTCGTCGCTTAACCAATCGTAAGTTGATTCGTGTTCAGAAATTTCCATTTTGGCAATATCAAGCGGGATTGCGATATAAACCGGTTTTTTTTCTTTCACAAGAGTTTTTAAAACTCTGTCAATTTCGAGTTTTGCATTATCTCTTGTCAAAAAAGCTTGTGCAGTGGTGACTGACTTATAGGCTTCATAACAAGCCTTGTAATTAACATTTTGAAAATTATGATGTAGACAAGTCTTATTTTCAATATCCTTTGTGAAAGGAATACCCACAATTGAGACAACCGGTACGTTTTCAGCCATTGAGCCTGCGATGGCATTCATTGCGCTCAATTCTCCCACGCCATAAGTTGTAATAAGAGCTCCGTATCCGCGAGTTCTTGCGTAACCGTCTGCAGCGTAGCCCGCGTTTAATTCATTTGTACAACCTACCCAACGGGTTTTGGGGTTGTTTTCAACCGCGTATAATAAATTGAAATTATAATCTCCGGGGAGACCGAAAAAGTCGTTTATGCCAAGCTCTTCAAGTTTTTTTATTAAATATTCGGCTGTATTCATTCTCTATCCTCTTTAAAAATTTTTCAACTATAATACCATAGTAGAATTATGATTTCCAGTGGTGTAGAATAAGCTTATGGATAAAGTTTTTTCAGAAAAAATCAATTTGTTAAAAGCTCTTGCAATAGTGCTTGTAGTCTCTGGACACTTGGAATTTGCCTTCTTTAATATGTTCCCGCCATATTCCTTCCAAATTGCATTGTTTTTCTTTATTTCAGGAATGCTTTTCAAGGATAAATATGTAGACGACGTCAGCGAATTTATAAAACGCAGAATAAAAAGTCTTTTAGTGCCATATTTTTTGTATTCGGCGTTCTATGTGTTTGTGACACTTTTAATATCTAAAATGACCGGTAAATTCTGGGGCATGGAACTCAATTTGAAAAACTTTTTAATCACACCATTTTTAAACGGACATCAATTGGACTTATCTTGCCCAATGTGGTTTGTAACACAGTTGTTTATATCATTGATGGTTTTTCTGTTCATAGAACGACAAAAGCTGACTCAAATAACAAAAACGATATTGTATTTTGTATTGTGTCTTGCGGCTGTACCGATTGCTAAAGAATTTCCTCATACAGGGAGCCTTTTGCTTGTCATAAGAACAATGTTTTCTTTGTTATTTATACATTTAGGGCATTTGTATGTAAAAAAAGTTTTTTGTAAAAGTGATAAAACTAAATTTTTCTCTCCTCAAATGTTAGCTTTTGTAATTTGTTTACAAGCAATTTTGTGGCTGTTTAACCAAGATTTTACACCGACTCAGGGTGTAGGATTGAGTTATATCCTTGTCTGGGGCGAATTTTATAATACTGCGATTATACCAATATTAACGAGTATTACCGGAATTTGGTTTTCTTTGTTTTTTGTAGAATTGACTTACGATTATGTAAAAAATATTAAATTTGTTCGATTAATTGGAGAGAATACTTTTCATATAATGGCTAATCATCTTTTGGTGATGTATGTAATAACTGTAATTTTGCTCAAAATTAACGGAATCTCAATTGCCGAAAAAAACGCACACGATATTTATTGGATTTATAATCCTATTCAAACAACCTTTATGTATTTTGTTTTGACCATGATTGCAACAACATATGTTGGTGTAGGTTTAAAAAAGTTAAAATCAAGATTTCTTACGCATTAAATCTATGTTTCGTGCTTTTGGATTTTGTTTCTGGTAAACTTAAGATATGAATTGTTTTTTTAGAAATCAGCAAGAAGCTTTACACAACGCAACAAAGCCGTATCAATATGTTGGTGGTGAGTTTTTGTCGTACAACAAAGATTTTGAGTCAGCGAAAGTAAGATTTGCATTTGTTTTTCCGGATAAATATGAAATCGGAATCAGCAATTTAGGCGTAAGAATTATTTATGACAGGGTAAATTCGTATAAACGTTTGGCTGTAAAAGGTACGGGAAAAGAAGAATCACCTTTTATGGCTGACAGAGCTTATGCGCCGGAGCCTGATTTTAAACCTGAATTTTTGTATGGTGTTGAATCAAAGCGTGCCTTAAAAGATTTTGATGGCATAGGCTTTTCTTTGCAGTACGAATTAGCTTATCCTACCGTACTAAAAATGATGGAAATGGCGGGAATTACGGTTCGTAATGACGAAAGACGCGAAGAAGAACCTATTATTTTGGCTGGTGGTCCTTGCACGTTTAATCCTTTGCCAATGGCAGAATTTATAGATGTATTCTGTATTGGTGATGGCGAAGATATGATGGTCGAAGTTTGTGAAGTTCTCGAAAAAACAAAAGGGCTTCCGCGCAAACAAAGAATTGAAGAGTTGTGCAAAATAACCGGTTGTACATCTTTATTCCCTCGCCCTACGGGAGAGGGTCAGGGTGAGGGGACGAATTTTAATACGTTTGCCTCAGTGGAAAAGCGTCTTTCGCCTTTAACCCTTGAGAACGCTTCAACCTCTTATCCGATTCCTTTTTCAAGTTCGGTACATGATAGAGCAATTGTTGAAATACGTCGTGGTTGTGGTCGTATGTGCCGTTTCTGTCAACCGGGACACGTTACTTTGCCGATACGCGAACGCGAAGCTGAAGATATAATAAAAATCACAAAAGAACTCGTCCAAAACACAGGATACGATGAATACTCGCTTTTATCGCTTTCTTCAAACGATTACTCAAATATAAAAGAAGTTATAAAAGAACTTGCGGTTGATTTTAACGAGAAAAAAATCTCTGTATCACTTCCAAGTCAAAGAATTGACGGATTTAATTTAGAACTTGCAAATTTGATGCACTCAGTGCGTAAATCAGGGATGACACTAGCTCCTGAGGCAGGAAGCCAGAGACTTAGGAATGTTATTAAGAAGAATATTTCAGAAGAGCAAATTATAAATGCTGCATTGACTTTGTATGAAAACGGTTGGTCAAAGTTAAAATTCTACTTTATTTGCGGACTTCCGACAGAAACGCTTGAGGATATGGACGAAATGGCGGAACTTCTGAATAAAATTAAATATCGCTCAAAACTTATCAAGCGAGAAAAAGGGTTAAATCATGGTTTTGAAATAACTTGTACGCTTTCAATTTTTGTTCCGAAACCGTTTACACCGTTCCAATGGTGTCCACAAATGGATTTGGACGAAGTTACAGCGCATATAAATTATTTGAAAGAAAAAACAAAGCACATCAAAGGATTAAAAATTAACTACCACGAGAAGTTTGTATCACAAATAGAAGCAGCTCTTACTCGTGGAGATACAAGTCTTTGCAAATACATAGAGGCGCTTTACAAAAAAGGGTGTTACCTTGATGCTTGGGGCGAACATTTTGATAAAAATGTCTGGAAAGAAACTGCAGAAGAATGCGGATTTTCTCTGGAAGAACTTGCAAAACGTGAATTTGCGTTAGATGAAACCTTGCCTTGGGACTTCATCAATGTCGGTTTAAAGAAGGAATGGCTGCAAAACGAATACAAAACGGCTTTTGCACAAGGGTGCGAATTTAATTTACAACCGACGTGCGAACACAAATGCGTAAATTGCGGCGTTTGTCCATCTTTAAAAACACACAAAGTCCTTGCAAAACCTTATACAGCTTCAGAAGAAGCACAAAAAATAACATCAGTAGAGCCGCAAGACCCGACAAGAGCTGAAAGAGACCCGAATACACCGATTTATAAATACCGTATAACAATTACTAAAAAAGGCATTTTACGTTATTTCTCACATTTGGATTGGCAAAATACATTCCACAAAGTTCTTGCAAGAAGCGGACTAAATATGGTATTTTCTCTCGGTTTTAATCCGACAATGAAAGTTTCAATGGGTGTTGCGCTTCCGCTTTTTGCCGAAAGCGAAGGAGAGTTAGTCGATATAGAAATTTTTGATAACTTGGGAGAAGATGAAATCAAAAACCTGATTAATCCAAATTTGCCGGAGGGTGCAGAAATCATAAAAGTTCGGCAGATTGATAGGTCTCATCCTGCCGTGGATATTGAAGCTCAATGGGCAGAATACTGCATAACTCCGTATTCTAAATCAAATGAGAATTCACTTTACAATTTTGAAAAATTTAGGTATGATGTTGATAGAGTTTTATCTTCCGATGAAATTTTAATCACGAAGAAAAACAAGAAAGGTTTTGAAAAAACAACAGATTTTAAAAAATCTATCGGTTCACATAGATTTGAAGAAAATAATCTGTTCATATACCTGAAAGTAGGGCAAGGGTCTGATATTCCGGCTTTGAGAGCTGACAGCTTAATGCAAATTGTTAATTCTGAAAGACTTTTCTACATCACTAGACTTAAGTTTCTTGATGAGAAATTGCGAGAATTATAAAATAAGTACAAAAATTTTACCCCAATACTTGTTAACAGATGTTACGTCAAAACAAAATGAATATTGATTTTGTATTTTGTTTGATGTAGTATTATGGATGTGTGGTTAATTATTGTGTGGTTATAGGGGAGTATATATGTATGTATTACCAATTGATTCTTTGGCTTTTGAAAAACAAAAGTATGCGCAACCAACCGTAAAAGAGCAAATGCCAAGTATGGCTGGAGGTTTTGCGATTGGCGCTGTTGGTGCAGCTATATATTGTGAGAAAAAGGGTGTCAAGGGAAAGAAATTCTTATGGAGTGTGCTGAATAGTGCTGCAGGAATTGCATTAGCTGCCAATATATTGTATTTATTAACGCATCTTCCCAAGAAAATTGAACAAGGTGAATCAAGCAAAGATTCAAGGAAAACACCGAATATAAAATCTTTAAATAATAGCATTACGAATGTATCTGTGCAAAATAGCAAAGAAATTTCATTTAAAAGTGTTTTTAATTTTAGTCACGTTAGAGGAGAATCTTTAAAGAAAAGAGCTGAAGTATCGGTAAATCGTTATGCTTCCTCCGCTGCTGCAACAGCAGCAGCTCTTGCGAATACTGGCTTTGGAGATGCAGCCGCTTTAACAATTATTACAAAAAATATGTGCAAAAAAATCTTTGAGATTTATGATTGTACGGGAGGTACCATAACAGCTGTAGGAGCAGTTTTAGCTGGGAAAAACCTTGGTATAAATTTGCTAACAAAAGGTGCAACGATTGTTCCTGGAGCAGGAAATGCACTCAATGCTACTATTACATACACATTGCATCAATTAGAAGGGCGTGCCTTAATTGAATTACTTGAAAATTTTGCTGATGACATACCAGACATGTCGGCACTAGATATAATAACGAATATAAACGAAAGTGTTACAGCTGGAATTGATGGAATACAAAATGAGAAAGTGAAAAAAATTCTTAAAGCCGCATTAGACTTCTTTTTATGAGAATAACGAGAAAGGTTTTAAGAAACAACAGATTTTAATTTAATTGATTTCAGAAGAGATTGTAAAAGTCGTACTGCTTTTACAATCTCTTCTAGTTTTGTTTAATGAATGAATGAATGTATGTATATCTTTACAATTTCAAAAAATTCCGCTATGATAAAGGAGGAGTTTTTTCTTGTGATTGAAATTTAGGTCAGAAGAAAGACAGAAAGGGTTTATAAAAACAACGGATTTAAAGAAAAAATCTGTTCATATGCCTCAAAACCAGCCAAGGCTGTTTGTGCCTAGTGCGTTTTTTGCCTTGGTGGTAAGTTAAGAAAATCATAGTAAAGGATTTAGAGAAAGATGAAAGATGCAATCGCTAACAAGATAGTTATAGCCGAGCGTGATAATATTGCTGCGGTTATTGAAAAAGGTAAAGTAGCTGAATTTTACGTACATAGAGGGGAAATTATCCTTGGAGATGTTTATCTTGCACAGGTTGAAAACATTTTGCCTTCAATTGAGGCTGCATTTGTGCACGTAGGTTCTGATAAAATGGGCTTTTTGCACGCACAGGATGTTATGGGCAAAGGTGCATTGCAAGACAAATTAAAACCAAAACAGAAAATTGTTGTTCAGGTTGTAAAAGAACCTGTTGGTCACAAAGGTCCTCGTGTAACAACTGAAATTTCACTTCCCGGAAGATTTTTGGTACTTATGCCAAATGAACCTGGTATTAACGTTAGTAAAAAAATTACTTCCGCAAAGGAAAGAGCAAGATTGAAATCAATCGTGAACTTGCTTAAACCTGTCGGTGTCGGAGTTATCGTAAGAACAGAAGCCGAAGGACAATCAGAAAGTGATATTCAGGAAGATTTGGAAATTTTGCTTGAAAAGTGGAATAATATTATTACTTCTGCTGAAAGCATGACTCCTCCAAGCCTTTTGTATAGAGATCAGGATTTGCTTTACAGAGTTATAAGAGAAGCTTGCAATGAAGAAACTCAAGAAATCGTTGTAGATACTGCATTCGCGCTAAACAGAGTACAAAACATTCTTCAAAATTGGCACATGAACAAAAATATAAATGTAACTTTGTACAAAGGTTCAGAGCCACTTCTTGTAGCAATGGATATTCATAAAGAAATTAAAGCTGCATTACAGATGAAAGTTAATTTGCCATCCGGTGGATATTTGTTCATCCAAACAACGGAAGCATTGACCGTTATTGACGTTAACAGCGGTAAGTTTACAAATTCTGCGACTCAAGATGAAACAATTTTGAAAACTAATATTGAAGCCGTACACGAAATCGCACGCCAACTTCGTTTAAGAAATATTGGCGGTATGATTATCATTGACTTTATTGATATGACATCTCGTATTGATAAGCTTGCAATGATGGAAGAACTTGAAATGGCAATTGAAGCAGATAAGGCAAAACCGCAAGTCGGTCAACTTTCTGACCTCGGACTTGTAGAAATGACAAGACATCGCCAAGGTCAAGCCATCAGCGAAATTTTTGCAAAACGTTGTCCTCATTGCCAAGGAAACGGGTATATTATGGAAGATATCAAGTTCGCATCAGCAACATCTGAAGGCGAATACAGAGCTAAAGCAGCGAAAATAAAACTTCCTATGGGCAATAAAAAGAAATTTAACAATAATAAATTTAGTAAAAATGAAGTTAAGCCGGTTGAAGAGCAACCAATTGTTCAGCAAGAAGAAAAACTCGAACCGGTAAGTGAAAATCCTTCCGTAACTGCTCAGGCTGAGGTTGTAGAAATTCAAGAAGAAAAAGAAACTAAAAAGAGTAAATCAACCAAAGGCACTAGAGGCAGAGGAAGAAGCAAGAAAATTAAGGAAAGTGATGTTCTTTCGGAAAATACAGCTCAAACTATAATAAATGAAGGTGCTGAAATTGCGCCGGTTGTTGCGGAAGATGCTTCTAAAACAGCAACAGTAACCGAGCAACCAAAAGTTGATGAACAGCAAGCAGAACAAGTCGAAACTGTTGAAAAAGATGAAAAACCTGCAAAAAGAACTCGCAGACCAAACAGAAATTCACAAAAAAGAACAAGAAAGCCTGCAAAGAAAGATGTTGAGGAATAGAATTTTTACAATTTTATTGGCACTGACGTTGGCAATGCCTATTGCCGTTGATGCTGAAATATTCAGTGAACCATTGGTAAATCCGGCACAAGAAGAAACTCTTTCTCCGCTTCCTACAGAAGCGCAAGAAGAAACGGTTGAAGAATTACCGCCGGAACTGAATGAACCAAACAGCTATGCTTTCAAGCAACCTGTAAGCAAGAAAAGAATTGCTAAGAAATTTCTTCTTGCAATGTTAGGAGTTACGATATCTTCCGTTGTGTTGTTTGTACTTTTAAGTTTGTATAATAAAGTGCGACAAACATTAATTGATGGAGCAAGCGCAGTACAAAAGCTTTCATCAGATAACGAGGAAACTTCCTTGCAAACACCTGAAAGCTTGACGCAAGCAATTAAGATATTTCTTGACAAAACCAAATGGAATTAGATAGCGGAGTTTTTAAGATGCAATCACGCAAGTTTCAGTTTTATGTCGTACCTACTCCTATCGGGAATATTCAGGATATTACTTTGCGTGCTCTGGATATTCTTAAAGAAGCTGATATTATTGCCTGCGAGGATACACGGGTTACGCAAAAACTGCTTAATCATTATGATATAAAAACAAAGTGTATTTCTTATCATAAGTACAACGAGTTTGAACGCGTGGAGTTCTTCCTGAACGAACTTAAAAGTGGTAAGACTATTGCACTTGTATCTGATGCAGGAACTCCAATGATTTGCGATCCCGGAGGAGTTATTGTTGAAAAGTTGAGAGAAGAGGGCTTTGAAATAACTTCTTTGCCTGGGGCTTCCGCCGTAACGACGTTTCTTTCGCAAATTCCGAGATGCGGAGAAGAATTTACTTTTATCGGATTTATTCCTCGTGGCGAAAAACAAATTACAGAAACAGCAAAAAAATATGCCAATAACAATTTTGTGTTTTATGAATCTCCGGAGAGAATTTTAAAAACGTTAAAAACAATTCAAAATGTTCGCGGGGATATAAAAATAGCACTCGGACGCGAATTGTCTAAGTTATTTGAGGAGGTAATTGTTGACAACATTTCTAATATCTTGACCCATTTTGAATCTGGTATTAAAGGTGAAATTGTTTGTATGATTTATGCAGAAGAAAATAGTGATTCTGCAAATATCGAATTTAAAATACAAGAGCTTAAAGATAAGGGATTTAAGGCAAAAGAAATTGCCGTAATACTTTCAACGCTTTACAACCTAAACAAAAACGATATTTATAAACGCATCATTTAGTCAAAATATATGGTTTGAATCGACATGTAATGATTCTCTCAAAAAATCCTGCCTTGACATGCTTGTGGCATTCGAGGATGGGGAGTCTTATGCCTATCTGCTTGTACCTCTCTTTGTGTTTTTATAAAGTTAGTAGCTTCAAAACCAGAGCCAAACATTAATAACATAAAGCTAGTAGTTTTAAATCCAGTCATTGCGAGCGAATGCGAAGCAATCCAGTTATTTTACCGTATGAAAATAAATTGCCAGTGAATAGGTAAATAAGTGAATAAGTTGTTATAAATATTGTTCAGATAAAACGCGGTTTACATTGAAAATATCTAAAATATCTTATTCCCTTTTTACCAAAGTACTTACCCCCATCCCCCTTCGGCTTGCGAATGACGGTGTGTTTATTCAGTCATCTTCGACCTTTGCTTGAGGATGATTGCTGCTTGTCAAATTTAATAACTTTACGTAATAGATCAATTGTTATATAATATTCTTATTATAAAGGAAGAGTAGGTATGAAAGAACAAAAAATTGCAGTAATCGGAATGGGGATGTGGGGCAAAAACATTGTCCGTAATTTTTATAACTTGAATGCGTTGGATACGGTTTGTGATTTGGATGATGAATCACTGAAAGCTGTTCAAGAGCAGTTCCCTGGGGTAAAAGTAACAAAAGATTTTAATGATATTATTAACAGCAAAGAAATAACAGGTGTTGCAGTTGTAACTCCGAGTCATACTCACTTCAAGATAGTTAAGGCAATGCTTGAAGCAGGTAAGAATGTTTATGTAGAAAAACCAATTTCAACTGTTGCGGAAGAAGCAAGAGTTTTAACAGAATTGGCAGAAGAAAAAGGGTTAGTTCTAATGGTAGACCACTTACTTCTTTATCACCCTGCTGTAAACAGATTAAAAATGTTGATAGAAGAGGGTGTTCTGGGTGAACCTGTTTATGCCCAAAGTGATAGGCTAAATGTTAATTATCATAAAAATGACAGAAGTGTTATGTGGGACTTAGCGCCACACGATGTTTCCATGATTGCCTATGTTACAGGTAAAAATCCTGTAAAAGTTATTTCTGCAATAGGTTGTTCTTCTGACAGAAACGATATTATGGACATAACTCATGTCGGAATAGAGTTTGAAGGCGGAATGATTGCTCATATTTCAGACAGCTGGATTACTCCGCAAAAACACGTTACATTACTAGTTCGCGGAACTAAGGCTACTGCAATTTTTGATGATACGGCTGCAGTTGATAAATTGAAGGTATATGATAACTTCAAACCTGCAAACACTCAAAACTTTGCGCTTGATTATCTTGAAATTGAACCGCTAAAACTTGCTTGCCAACACTTCGTAAATTGTTGTGCATCAGGACAAAAAGCTCGTTCAGACGGAGCTAACGGTTATGCGGTCGTAAGCGTGTTGGAAGAAGCTGAAAAAATTATGCTTGGTTCAAAAGTAGAGGATTTGAATAAAAAAGACTTTGCGCTTTCTCGAATGAAGGTTTAGCGCACTTTTCTAACATTTAGTTTGTTCCAAAGGGGCACTTGGAATTGCAAAATGTGTTTTAGTATAGCGGGATGTGCTCCGCCCAAATGGTGAAAAGAATGGCTAACTTTATATCAATTTTTAGAATATTCGTAATGTTCGCAGCAGTGTATTTGATTTATACTTGTCAAGGCAATACAGCGGCTTATGTATGGGCGCTTGCTTTAACTATAATTGCTTTTGCGTTGGACGGACTTGATGGATATGTAGCAAGAAAATTCCATGAAGAATCAAAATTCGGCGCATTACTTGATATTATGGGTGACAGAATTGTTGAAAATACTTATTGGATTTTGTTTGCAGTTATGGGATGGCTCAATATTTTATTTCCGCTGATTGCTATTACGAGGGGTTTTATTACTGATACAATTAGAAGTGCGGCAATGGAACAAGGCTTAACACCTTTTGGAATGCAAGTTAACCCGATTTGTAAATTTATAACGGGCTCAAAATTTATGAGAATAAGTTACGCTGTTGCAAAGGTACTGGCATTTGTATTGATTGTTGCAGCAAAAATACCTGTATGTCCTCATAGAGAATTGATTTGGGCAGTTGGTTTCTGGGCGGCTGTTTTTGCTATCGTATTTTGCGTAGTAAGAGGTTTGCCGGTAGTAATTGAGTCAAAATATTTGTTTGAGAAAAAGAATGCTTAATGTAGTTTTATATGAACCGGAAATTCCGCAAAATACAGGAAACATAGCAAGGCTTTGTGCGTGTATCGGTGCACCTTTGTATCTGGTGGGAAAATTAGGTTTCGCCCTGACTGATAAATATACAAAGAGAGCAGGCATGGATTATTGGAAAAGTGTTGAATTGCATAAAGTTAATTCAATGGACGAATTATATGCACAATTTCCGGAAGGCAGATTTTTTTATTTAACAACAAAATCAAAGAAAAAATACACGGATGTAGAATTTAAAGATGGCGACTTTATCGTATTTGGACCAGAATCAAGAGGTTTGCCGCAAGAGTATGTTACTCAAGAATGTGCGGTAACTATCCCAATGAAAGAAGGACAAAGGAGCTTAAATCTTTCTAATTCTGTTGCGATTGTTGCTTATGAAATCGTAAGACAACTCGGGCTTTGATTTATATTTTTTGTTTTGATTTAAAAATAAAGGCGGCTGATTCAAAGAATCAGCCGCCCTCTTTAAGCTTTATAACTTTAAATTATAATTTTGAAGCAACCATCTTAGTAGTTTCAGCTAAACGAGTTGAGTAACCCATTTCGTTGTCGTACCAAGAAATAATCTTAACTTGGTTTCCGCCCATTACACGAGTTAACAAAGCGTCAACAGTTGAAGATTGTGAAGTACCAACGTAGTCAGTAGAAACAAGTGGTTCTTCAGTGTAGCAAAGAACGTGTCCGTCAGCGCCTTCTTTAAGAGCTGCGTTAACTTCTTCTACAGTAACGTCTTTAGCAACTTCAAATACAACGTCAACTAAAGATACGTCTGGAGTAGGAACTCTCATAGCGAAACCGTCCAATTTACCTTTAAGTTGAGGTAATACAAGAGCAACAGCTTTTGCAGCACCAGTTTTTGTAGGAACGATGTTTAAAGCACCAGCTCTAGCTCTACGAGGATCTTTGTGTCCAGCATCTAAGATTCTTTGGTCACCAGTATAAGAGTGAACAGTAGTCATCAAACCTTTAACGATTCCGAATTTTTCGTCAATAACTTTAGCAACAGGAGCTAAACAGTTAGTTGTGCAAGATGCCATAGAAATAACGTTGTGTTTAGCAGGATCGTATTCGTGGTCGTTAACACCTAATACGATAGTTTTATCTTCATTTGTAGCAGGAGCAGAAATGATAACTTTCTTAGCACCAGCTGCAATGTGAGCTTTAGCTTTTTCAGCATCTGTAAAGAAACCTGTTGATTCAACAACAACTTCTACACCTAAATCTTTCCAAGGTAATT
>CAZCZF010000029.1:0-20994 GCA_964503025.1 uncultured Vampirovibrio sp.
GTTTTAAATCGTTATACAAATAAGAAACGGAGGTTTAAGTATGAAAAAGTTTTTATCTATCCTTGGTTTGATTTCAGTTTTAAGTTTAGGAAGCGCTGCAATGGCAGCACCCCCACCACCGCACGGAGGAGGAGGTGGGCATATCCATGCCGGTCCAAGTATGCACAGACCGCCACATGGCGGAGGATACGGACATGTCCCACCGCCACCACCACCTTCTTACCACAGACACCACAGAGGCTCTGCTGTTATCGGCGGAGTTTTAGCCAGGCGTAGCTGTTGGAACAATTATTACTACGATTCTCGATTAATGTATTGTGATGATTATGTTTACAGACCAAATTTCGGAGGCGGAATTTACATCAGATTCTAAGTTTCTCCCCCCTAGAGGGGAGAAATTTTTTATAATCCAATTTTCTCATCAAGTTTAAAATAATCTATCATATCCAAAACAGACATCAATTCATTAAAAAATTCTACATTTTTTGAATCGTTCAGTGACTTAAACAAACTTCCAAACTCAAACAAATTTTTGTGAGTAGAAATCGCAAACATAACTTTATTATTATAAAATGCACACTTGGCATTTTTAGCTCCAAAAGAAGTTGTAAGATTCAAAAATCTTTCCATAAATGCAGTTGTTACAAGATAACGCGCTTCAACTTCATCCTCTGAGAATACTTTAAATTTCTTTGCAAATTTTATATCCTCAAGATGAATTTGTTTTTGATTTTTATTATATCAATAATTGTTTTCTTATTTAATATCAATAAAACAAACATTACTGTTAAAGTATAAATAGCTACCGGAAATGAAACCAGCACTACCAAAATTAAATTTTGACAATGAGTGTGAAGAAGAAGAGAAATAAAGAACCCTACAACTATCGCTGCCAGATACAACATCATCGTTATCGGAATTTTATTTCTTGTTTCGGTATCATTTGCAGTTGTTACAATAGTTTTGGCATTTATTTTTTTTATTGAAATTAAATTCAACAATAACACCTTTGAAACTTATTAAAGAAGATCTATCCCCAACTAATGCAAGTTCAGTTTCTGAAATCTTACAATTAACACCATCAAACTTTCCACAAAAAGAATCATCAGTCTCCACGTTATTAAATCGAGAGAACAACGAACTTCCCATCAATTCTGTACTAGTAAAAATATCACGACCTGTAACATGATGAATTGACTTAAAGCTTTTCATTACATTCGGCATAACCTTATTTTTTAAGTCATCTTTAAAACCAGAACTTACAATGCACGGATACATAAATACCGCCAAAACACATATCAACATCAGTACATAAAAAACATTAAACCACCCAGAAGAATTAATACTTTCAAAAAAACTTTTTACCATGGCGAAGTTACAAAAATATAATATACAAATTATTACAAGTACAGACTCTATACAAATCATCCTCGCTAATCTTTTTTTGCGCTCTGGCTCAAAAGAAACTAAAATTGGAAAACTTTTTTCATAAAAATGCTTTATAATTTCTTCTTTACGCTTATATTCCATAACGTACATTATAACAATTATACTATTCATCAACAATCATACTTACGTTGTATTTTCAAAATATGCTAAAATATTGTTATGGAAACTCAAACAATTTATAAATTCATAGAGATTAAAGGTGGGAAGCGGACAGAAAAGTTTGTAACTCCCGATATAAAACGCGCATTGCGATTTTATAAATGGTATGTTGCTCGATATAAACAAGGGCTTTTGCTTGAATTTAACGGGGACAGGGGAATAAATTGACGAACCAAAAGTACATAGCATTAATAGATTGTGATAGTTTTTTTGTTTCTTGTGAACGCAAACTAACACCGGAGTTGAAAGGTTTACCTGTTTCAGTCGTTTCCGGTGAAAGAGGATGTATCATATCGCGTTCAAGAGAGGCAAAAATGCTTGGAATTCCGATGGGAATACCTCTTTTTCAAGCGGTTGAAAAATTCCCGGAATGTATATATATCAATGCAAACCACTACGCTTACACCAAAATCTCACAAGAAGTAATGAAAATTTTGAAGGATTTTAGCCCAAATGTCGAGGTTTATTCTATAGATGAAGCATTTGTAGATTTAACCGGACTCACAAAGCTTTATAAAAAGAACTATTATAAACTTGCACGCGATTTACAACAAAAAATATTAGAAGAGGTTGACATACCCGTTTCTATTGGTGTAAGTCGTACCAAAACGCTTGCAAAATTAGCATCAGACAAGGCTAAGAACACATCCACTAGAATTGAATTAGTCGGCAAAAGAAAAATGCACCACTTGTTAGAATACACGGACATTCAAGAAGTTTGGGGTATTGGGAGAAAATTGGACGTAAAATTGCGCGGGCTTGGAGTTAGAAGCGCACTGGATTATATTAATAAGGACGACAACTGGATTCAAACAAAATTTGGGAAAAACGGGTTAAGCGTCAAAGCAGAATTATTGGGCACAATAGTTTCTCCAATCAGTAATGAAGCAGAGCTACCCAAATCAATAAGCGACACAAAATCATTTTTAGAATTTTCTTCGGACTTAAACTTTTTAAAAAACGAACTTTCAATACATATTCACGCAACTTGTACTAGATTAAGAAAAATTGATTGCAAATGCTCAACCATAGGAATTATTTTAAAAACTAAAGATTTTAGAACGCTTTACGAAAAAGTAAAACTTGAAAGTCCTACTAATTTTGAGTTTGAAATTTCAAGAGCCGCATTTCCGACTCTTGGCAAAATGTTTAACGAACACGAAATTTACCGAAGCATAGGAATTGTCTTGGAAGATTTCAACCTAAATTCGCAAGAACAACTACTTTTGTTTAACAATAATGAAAAAAAAGAACAAAACGAAAAACTAGGCAAAAGTCTTGATATTTTAGAGAAAAAATTTGGAAGAAACATTGTGCGAACCGGATTTGTAAACAAAAACGTTCCGTTCAAACAAGGCTTTTTAACAAAACCTCAGGAAATCGAATAACAATGGTAAGACCTTGTAAACTCATTGCAAGAATGTTAAAATAATAGCAAAATGAGAAAGAGCAAAAGAAAAATTTTAGCAATTCTGCCGGAAAGCATTGGTGGCAGACTCACTATGAATAGCATCATTGACGGTTTTTCACAAAATGATTGTGATGTTATTGTTTACGATGTTCTTTTTGATAAGAACTTGAAACAAGTTTTAAGACGCAAATTTGATTATATTGCAGGATATGATTATTCCGGACTCAAAATTAAAATTGATAATGAGCTGAATATACCTTCAATTAATTATTTTTCAGACGATTTGCGCAGCAAAACTTCCGGACCGGAATGGGAAAAATACTTACCTTACTTGGAAGATGAGGATAACTACACATTCTACTGGGATAAAGTTCTAACAAGTTATGAAACCTTCAAAAACATCAATTACCTTCCGCATTTTGTCAATTTTGAAATATATAAAGACACAAATAAAGAGCCTGAATTTGATGTAATGTTTGCAGGCAGATTAGATACGGATTTCCGCTTGAGCTTTTTTGAAGAACTTATTACCAAATTACCTCATTTGAATATTGCATGGTTTGCTATTGACAGACATTATCGAGATGCAAGAGAAAGAGCACAATTTCCGGAATTAATTGACCTTTGCTATCGAGGTTTTATTGATAACGAAAAAGACATGGCAGAAGCGATTAATAACTCAAAAATCGTTTTCAATATGAACTCACAAGGAATCTCATCTCTTAACTACAGAACTTTTCAAACTGTAGCTTGCAAAAGACTTATGATTAGTGATTACAGAGAAGAACTCGCACTTTTTGACGGCAACATGCCGTTTTATGAAGATTTTTCAGACTTGCTATTTAAAATTGAAAGCTATCTCGAAGATAAAGAAGCATACAAGCGCGTTACGGAAGAATGTTACAACATTGCGCAACAAAGCCATAACTCAAAAGATTGCGTAAGATATATGCTAAAAACCGTTCAATAACTTATTATTTGCTTAAAGCTTTTGACAAAATAATATACAAATTTACCATCATAAATCCGAGGAATAACCCTGCAATTACATCCGATAAGAAATGTACACCAAACCACATCCTTGAAATTGCGATAATTGCAATAATTAAGCCGAATAAGCCTATAAGAAAATAGCGCCAAAATTCTGAACTTACGTAGCGCATTACAAGATAAATTAAAATACCGTAAAAACACATCGTAACCGCACAATGATGAGACGGGAAGCTGAAACCTTCATAGCCACAGCCGTGCGGACGCTCTCTGCACACAAACTCTTTTAATAACAAGGTTAAGACTGAAGTCGCTTTTGTGAAAAATATCAATAAAAAACACTTCAAATATTTTTGATGTGATACCAACACACATCCCGCTGCAATTTGCGGCCAATAAAAATGTACACACGGATAAAATTCACTTACAAAATTAGGAAGATAAGTTGGATACGGCGAAAGAGCAAGCCTTATTGAATGCAAAATATTCGCATCAATTTCACGCATTGCCGGCATATACAACACCAATAAGGTTAAAATTGCAATCACAACAACTGAAGTTCCAACATAACCCCAATTTAAAGCCGTTCCATACTCTTGCCTTTTAGCCATAATTATATTCCGCCTTTGATTGATAAAAGTAAATTTACCACTTTATTAAAAATCGCCATTGCGATTGGTGTAATTTCATTAATAAATACTGCAAAGAAAAATAATGCAACTACAACCGCAACAATTTTTTGTATATCAGAAAACATAAACACTTTGTTGCTTCTGAAATCATCAATTCCTTTGTACTCATCCGTAAATGGCTTCACAGGGAATTTTTCTTCTATTTTTTCAAGTACATTTGCGTATTTAATTTTGATAAGAGTATTGTAAGAATCAACATTCATCCACCAAAGGGTACTAATAGAAACACCAAGTATCGCGAAAATTAGAGTTGCAGAGATTTTATTTAAGAAAACAACATTGCCTGTATAAATCAACCCAATAAGAATTACAAAAATTGCTGACATATAGAAACGATTGGTTTTAAAGTTTCTGTCTATAAAATTTTCTTTCTGCTCCGAATACAGCTTGTACTCTCTAAAAATCAATTCATCTCTATCCATTACTCTCTCCTAATTCTCTTAACACCCAAAAGGTTTCGGTGAAGGATTAACCTTCACCGTTTTCATCTTCTACAATTTCTGCATCCACAACTTCTTCTACGATTTCACCTCGCTGTATTCTTACTTGTTTCATTAACTCTTCAAACTCTTTTTCATCAAGAGTTTCTTTTTCAAGCAAGTTTCGAGCAATAAATTCCAACATATCTTTGTTGTCACTCAAAAGTTGTTTTGCATATTCATATTGTTTGTCAACAATTTTCTTGATTTCCTTATCAATATCAGCAGCAATTTCTTCAGAGAAATCTCTTGTATTTCCAAAATTTCTACCCATAAAGATATGTTCTTGTTCTTTTCCGTAAGCAAGATTTCCCATTTTGTCACTCATACCGTAAGTTGTAACCATGCTACGAGCAAGTGCTGAAACTTTTTCCAAATCATTAGAAGCACCCGTTGTTACATTATCTTTGCCATAAATCAACTCTTCCGCAACACGACCACCCAAAATCATTGCAATTCTATCCAACAACTGGTTTTTGCGCATAGTTAAATGGTCTTTTTCAGGCAACGTAAGAGTTATACCCAATGCCATACCGCGCGGAATAATTGAAACTTTGTGCAATGGATCACTATCCTTCAAAAGTTTAGCAAGAAGTGCGTGTCCTACTTCATGGTAAGCAGTGTTTTCTTTTTCCTCATCAGATATTATTCTGCTTTTCTTTTCAGGACCTGCCATAACTTTATCAATTGCTTCTTCCAAATCAGGCATTTCTATTTCAGACTTGTTATGTCTTGCCGCCAATAACGCTGCTTCGTTTAGAAGGTTTTGCAAATCAGCACCCGTAAATCCAGGAGTACGTTTCGCAAGAGTTTTTAAATCCACCTCTTTTGCAAGCGGTTTGTTTTTTGCATGAACATTAAGTATCTGCTCTCTACCCAATACATCCGGCTTATTAATAACAATTTGTCTGTCAAATCTTCCTGGACGCAAAAGAGCATTATCTAAGATGTCCGGTCTGTTTGTTGCGGCAAGAATAATGATATTTGTATTTTCATCAAACCCATCCATCTCTACAAGTAATTGGTTAAGAGTTTGCTCTCTTTCATCGTGTCCACCACCCATGCCGGCGCCTCTTTGGCGACCTACAGCATCAATTTCATCAATGAATACAATACAAGGTTGGTGTTTTTTAGCTTGTTCAAAAAGGTCTCTTACACGTGAAGCACCAACACCGACAAACATTTCAACAAAGTCAGAACCGCTGATTGAAAAGAACGGAACGCCCGCTTCTCCTGCAACAGCCTTTGCCATCAAGGTTTTACCTGTACCGGGAGAACCTACAAGAAGCACGCCCTTTGGTATTTTTGCACCAAGCTTAACGTATTTATCCGAATGTTTTAGGAAGTCGACAATTTCTTCCAACTCTTTTCTTTCTTCATCAATCCCTGCAACATCTGCAAATGTTGTTTTAACCTTACTATCCATAAGCATTTTTGCACGGCTTTTACCAAAAGACATTGCCTGCGCACCACCTGCCTGAATAGATTTTATGATAAGCATTATAAAACCGAAAATAAGCAAAATTGTCAGAAAAGAAGAACCCATCCTAAATGCAGAACCAGACTCACTTGAATGTTTTGCGTTTATCTCAACATTATTTTCTTCTAATTTCGGAAGAATGTCTGAATGTTCAGGAAGTACGACTTTATATTGAAGCTTTGGAGGTCGAACTTCACCATATTTTGTTACAGCATTATTCTTTACTTCCGGTTGTTTTATCGGAAGTGCTATTAGCGAATCTTTACCCAAATCTACACTTTTGATTTCATGATTTTCAACCTTTTGCATAAACGCCGAGTATGTTAATTCTTCAGTACTAGACGTCGGACCGGTAAAAAGCATTGAAATAAATGCCAAAACCATTATGCCTAATATCACATACATACCTACTGATTGATTTTTATTCATATTTCTCCCTCATAAATTTTCTTTTCATTATAACATAAATGTAACATTTTTTTACATAATAAAGCAATTTTTGCACCTAAAAAAACTTTATATATATATAGGGAACACAACAGGGATATTTATGAGCGCACATAATTTCTGGGATAATTTTACACATGGCTTTATGCACGGAATGTTTAACAACAATCCGTTTTTTGGTGGTTGTATGAGCAATTTCAATTTCTTCCAGCCTTTCAATTCCTGTTTTTCAGCAAGGTTTACCCCGACATTTACCCCGTCCCTATTTACCTCTACACCGTTTCCAAATAATTTGTACATGTATCCGAACGTAATGTCGCAATCAAATTACTATCCATATATGCAAGATTCTCAACCACCATCTTTGTGGAATATGGCAATTGATTTAAACGAGATATTCCCAAATGAGAAATGGCAAACAAATACCAATAATTCAACCATGGATTTTAATTTTAGGTTGAACAACAAACAAACACTGTCAGATACCTTTGAACGTAGTTTATCAGAAACATCGACTGATAAAAGTACAACACGCACACTTGCAAAAATGACAAATAAATCAATAAATGACAAGTATTTTGATAAAATGTTAAAACAAATTTTAAGCTACGAAGGTGGATACGTAAACGATCCAAATGATAGTGGCGGCAAGACAAACAAAGGTGTCACCCAAAAGACTTATGATGGATACAGACGCCAAAAAGGGCTTCCTCTGCGCAGCGTCAGAGAAATAACCGATGCAGAAATCAAAGATATTTACTATAAATTCTTCACAGAAAGCGGAGCAGATAAAATTGATAACCCACGAATGGCACTAATGGTGTTTGATACTGCAGTTGGCTCAGGCACAAGCAAAGCTAAAGAATTATTCCGCAAAAGCGGTGGCGATATCAACAAATACGCACAGCTTCGAAAAGAGTGGTACGCTGATATCGTGCGCAGACGTCCAAAAAATAAAAAATATATTAATGGTTGGAACAATAGAGTCACAAATACAATACAATTTGCAAATGCAAACTTGCCAGATAAACTAAACGCGTAGTACATCACAGAGCCATAATCGCAAAATTTGCATAAAAAAAAGCCATTCATTTGAGAACGGCTACCAGACTTGGGGAGGAGGTATGAAAAACCATTTCGGTTCTCCATACTTACCTTATCGGCATAATTTTTATTTTCTTAAATCTGATAATCCAAATATCATCTATATGTTGTAGTTATCAAAGATAATCTGAATGAATTTAATAAGTAATCGCAACACTATCTACGGAAGTGTAGTAAACTAGGACACAAAAGGAGATAGAAAAGATGAAACAGTTGCAACACTTGAGTTCTACGGAATAAGACAAAATCACAGTACTTCAAAGCAAATGTATGTGTTAAATCATTCAGAACAACAGTGGAGGCTGATTAAGCCGAAGAATCCAGCCGATGATAAACTTTTTCAATTAGCTTGATTCTGCTTGACAAGTACAGTGAGAATATTGTCCAAAATGAACAAGAAAAATTAACCAATCAGTGCTATAATTAATTCTATGAATTACGAAGAGGCAATAGAATTTATAACTTGCAAAGACAATTTCTACATAGATTTGGGATTGGATAGAATTTCTGCTGTGTTAGAAAAACTCGGAAATCCGCAAGATTCTTTGAAGTGTATTCATGTTGCAGGCACAAACGGCAAAGGTTCAGTGTGTGCGATGTTGGATTCTATTTTGCAAACAGCAGGGTATAAGACCGGACTTTATACGAGTCCTCACATTTGGGAATACACAGAAAGAATAAAAGTTTGTGGCGAGGAAATCCCAAAAGAAGTTTTTGCAAAATTCGTAAAACAAATAAGCGGTATTAATATTCATCTTACTGAATTTGAAATTCTTACTGTTGTAATGTTTTTGTATTTCAAATCCTGTAATGTCGATGTTGTGATTCTGGAAACTGGATTAGGTGGCAGGTTTGATGCTACTAACGTTATTAAACAAAATCTTTGTGCGATTATCACTCATATTGATTTGGATCACACTGAAAGATTAGGAAAAACAAAAGACGAAATCGCTTTTGAGAAAGCCGGTATTATCAAGAAAAACTGCCCTGTTATTACAAGTATGGGTTATGAAGCAATCAGAGACAAGGCTGATGAGATGGATGCGATGTTTATATTAACAACGCCTTTTGTTATCCCTGAATTTATTAACGCGCTCTCTTTAAAAGGTAGTCACCAGATAGAAAATCTCGCACTTGTGATAAATGCAATTAACTATTTGTTTAAAGGAATTGATGACCGAACAATTGTAGAAGGTTTGCAAAAAGTGAAACATCCTTGCCGGTTTGAATTTTTTGCAGGTAAGAATTTGATAGTTGATGCTTCACACAACCCAAACGGAATTGAAGCATTGAGAAATAATCTTGATTTTTATTACCCGAATGAAGAAAGAAGATTTATTTTTGGCTGTTTAAAAAACAAGGATTATGAAAAAATGATGAATTTACTTTTTACAAGTGGTGATGAAATTTATCTGAATGGGTTTAATTATCCCAACGCTTGTACTTTTGAAGAACTTGCTGCAAAATGTCCTTTTGCAGCACAAAAGTTTGTAACGACAGATATCATCAAACCTGATAAATTAAATATAATATGCGGTTCTTTCTACATGATTTCAGATCTGATATAGCAAATTTATTTTTTACAAGTTTTTGCATGTGTGTGGAAAATTTATAAAGGAGACATTATGCCATTATTAACAGATATTGCAACAGTAAGCATCGGAAAACAAAGAGTTGCAGATGGAGCAAAAGGTTTATTTAGTATCAGAAGGAAATTTCCGAATAAAGAGCTAACACTGGCTAACAGATTGAGAACGACAGTTACTGTTGCTGACGAATCAAACCTTGGTAAGCTTATTTTGCCATCAACAGATAGCAAAGGAGTTTTTGCCGGTTGGTGTCGCGAACTTGATAAAGTGACAACAAATGATTTATACAAAAGTGAGCCGTTAAATAAAGTTAAAGATACGAAAGCAGATAATTTAAAAAAACAAATGCTTGAAGAAAATCTCAAAATTTGGCTTGCAGAGGTTAAGACAAGAATGGAAAAATTGGGCTTCAAAAAATAAAACTTTGGCACAAAAACTACACAATCCGTAACAAATTGTTTACAAGTTACCCCTTTCTGGTATGTTTGGTGTAAAATGTTTAAGTGGATTGTAATAGGAGAAGGACTGCCGTTTTGGCAGATTGTGTATAAATATGACAATACAAGAATGGTTTGATAAAAGAAAAGAAGCTCAAATTGAACGCAGAGCTCGTGATATGAAGGGAATTGAAGTTGATACTCCTGAATTATGGACTCAGTGC
This sequence comes from uncultured Vampirovibrio sp., assembly GCA_964503025.1. Classification (GTDB taxonomy): domain Bacteria; phylum Cyanobacteriota; class Vampirovibrionia; order Gastranaerophilales; family Gastranaerophilaceae; genus CAG-196. Next base: position 10,462 of record CAZCZF010000029.1, read on the forward strand.
GTACATTGTGGTGCTCAAATTTTAAAAAGTGATTTAGTTGAAAATCAAATGGTTTGCCCTCATTGCGACTACCATTTCAGAATAAATGCTACTCAAAGGATTAAGCAACTCTTTGACGAAGGTTCATTTGTAGAATTTTTTAAGAATGTTCACCCTACAGACCCTCTTGAATTTGTTGATACTGAATCTTATGCACAGCGTTTGAAAAAAGCACATGAAAAAACCGGACTTGATGAAGCGGTTATAACCGGTATAGGAAAAATTGAAGGACACAAAATCGCAGCCGCAGTAATGGATTTTGACTATATGGGCGGTTCAATGGGTAGTGTAGTTGGAGAAAAAGTAACAAGAATTATGGAAAAAGCTCTTGAGTTAAAGCTCCCTATGCTTGCCATAACGTCATCAGGCGGCGCAAGAATGCAAGAGAGTGCTCTTTCGCTTATGCAAATGGCAAAGACCTCCTGCGCAGCTGCAAAGCTTGATGAAGCAGGGCTACTTTATATCAACTTGCTTACAGAACCGACTTTTGGCGGAATTACTGCAAGCTTTGGTACACTTGGCGATATAATTATTGCAGAACAAGGCGCAAGAATCGGGTTTGCGGGAAGAAGAGTTATTGAGCAGACTATTAGACAGAAACTTCCTGATGATTTCCAAACAGCAGAATATCTGTTGAAGTTTGGTCAGGTAGACATTGTATCTAAGAGAAAAAATTTGAGAACGACACTGGCTAATATTTTAGATATGCATGGAGTATAAAGAGAAATGGCAGTTGTATTAGACTTTGAAAAACCAATTGTAGAAATACAAAAGAAAATAGATGAATTAAAGAAAATGAGCGAAGATTCAGGTTTGGATTTGGATAACCAAATTGAGACTTTTGAAAAACAAGCTCAAGATTATAAAAAGGAGTTGTATTCAAAATTGAAACCTTCACAAAAATTACAAATTGCGAGACATCTGGAAAGACCTAAATTTCTAGATTATGTTAACTTGATTTGCGAAGATTTTATTGAGCTTCACGGTGACAGAGAAGGTATGGATGACAGAGCAATAATTGGCGGAATTGCAAAAATCGACGGTAAGCCGGTTATGATTATCGGTATTCAAAAAGGAAAAACTACGAAGGAAAACCTTGAATATAATTTTGGCATGCCTCAACCACAAGGTTACAGAAAAGCTTTAAGACTTTTTAACCACGCAAACAAATTCAATATGCCGATTGTAACTTTGATTGATACTCCGGGGGCTTATCCGGGAATTAAAGCAGAGGAAACCGGTCAAGGTGCAGCTATTGCAATGAATTTAAGAGAAATGTCAAAACTTAATGTGCCAATTGTTTCAATTATTACAGGCGAAGGCTGTAGTGGTGGAGCTTTAGGTTTGGCTGTTGCTGATAGAGTTATGATGTTGGAACACGCATATTATACTGTAATATCACCTGAAGGCTGTGCTTCAATTTTATGGAGAGATGCGGCACGTTTTGCAGATGCAGCGGAAGCATTAAAAATTACTTCAAAAGATTTGTTGGAGCTTGGCATTATTGATGAAGAAATTGCAGAACCTTTGGGTGGTGCGCACAACAATCATGATGAAGTTGCTTGCAATATGAAAAATTCTATTTTAAGCGCGCTTGAAGAGTTATCAAAAAAATCTTCGGAGAAACTCAGAGAAGAAAGATATGCAAAATTCCGTGCAATGGGTAGATTTATAGAGAGTTAAGTTTTGTAACAAAAAAGCAATTTTTCCTCTTTGTTATACTTTATGAATATAAAAGAGGATTTTGAGGTGACAGAATTATACAAAGTTGAAAGCGGCGACTGCGCATGGAAATTTGCAGAAAGAAGTTTGAAAAGAAGAAATAATAATGCTTCTGTTACGAACGCTGAAATTGCACAGGAAATGCAGCGTCTGGCAAGAGCTTATGGTTGCGAAAATGTCGATTCATTCAATAAAAAATATTTCTCTAAAGTCAGTAATGAATTTGAAATTAAAGCTGATAAAAAGACAAATGAACCGAAGTCACAACAACCACCTCAAGTTAGATCTGTATCAATGGACAGTACTCATACCTGTAAAAATGATGCAATACCTGATACTTCAAGGTTCGTTGAAAATATTGATACTACAGCCCACAAAAATTGTGTTGACAGCTTAAAACTAAAATACATGCCAACAAGAGTTGAGACAATTCTAGCACAACAGAACAGAATTAATAATCTGCCTACTGATAGAGAAAAAGTTGTCACTTGGAACAAAGAATTTAACAAAGACAACAAGGATAATTACATTATAATTGATAAAAAAGAATGTATGGCTTATGTTTACTCGCCTGATGGCAAAGTGATTAAACAATATGAAATTGCAGCAGCCAGAAATAAAAGTGATGCATTGTTAAAAAGAAGTTATACTGACAAGTCTTATAGTTTAAAATCAACTTCAGCAGGTATTTATACTGCAAACTACAGGGCAACAGGCAAAGACCTTTATGCAAGGTTATATAACGACAGACTTTTACAACTTTCAAATGACGGATTGAGAGACAGAGGTATAGGAAGTGGAGAAACCGGTGTTGCATTACACCAAGTTCCTAACGGCAACAAAGAAAGAGAAAAAAAATTAAAATTACCAGGCGTCTCAGATGAAAATAACAGAATTAGTGACGGATGCGTTAACTTCTTACCTGAAGATTTTGATGATTGTATGTCACACATAAAAGGAGTTGGTACAAAGGTTTATATTTTACCGGAAGATTCTAACAATTATATGTATGTTAAAAACGGAGAATTGCATTTCGCTCAGAAAGAATACACAGGAGATGTTGCAACAACAGTAACTAAAAAGGATAACTGCAAGAAAATATCTATCAATGTTTTAAACAGTAACATCGGAAAAGAAGGCGTTGCAATGGCAAAGACTCTTGCCAATAAAAAAGAAGAGCTTATGAAAAAACTCAGCGTTGATAATGACACTTACAATATGTTGGCTAAAGTTGCTCTGGGCATTGCAGGACAAGAAACTAATTTTGGAAGCGCATGGGCAGGTGCTAAAAAGGGAACTCCTTATTGGATGAAAGAAGGAGCAACTTGGATTATTAATTTTGGCAAATGGGTAAAAGGTAACAATAGCTATAACTCCAGAGGTATGACTCAAATGAAAATTAAATCATACACGGATGAAAATGTTAAGGCTTTAATTAATGAATATGGAATTACAGAAGAAAACCTTAAAAACGGTAACAAATGCGCTGTCGCAACTATGATTATACTTGCACACATGTACAAAAATGAATTACCTGCACTCAAAGGGCACATAGATAATTTAAATCTCTCACAAGAAGATGCATTATTGTACTGCTGGAATAACAAAAAATCAGAAATCAAAAACAAAACGGCAACACCGGATAAGAGTAGATATTTAGTAAATGCGCATAATTACATGAATGATTTTCAATTTTATCAATATTCATAAATTAATGCTATAATTATTTTATGAATAATTATTTTGAATTAAGAATTAGCATAAATCCTGAGATTGAAGATATTGTTTCGGATATTTGTTTCACAAATTTTGAATGTGAAGGTGTCGTTCTGGCAGAAGAAGCGTACAAAGACTTGGAAATGACATCAACCACACGCGGAACGTTAAGAGTTTTCTTGACAGAATTGACTTCTAATCCAATTGAGATTTTACAAACAGAGCGCGAGCTTCTTAAGGAACGCGGATTTTCTAATGAAGAACTTGGAAGTTGGGAAATAACGCTTGATGAAAAAGAAAATCAAGACTGGTCAAAAAAATGGAAAGAAAAATGGACTGTAACTCATGTTACGGATAAGTTGTCTGTTGTGCCAAGTTGGTTAGAATACGCGCCAAAAGATGGCGAAATTACAATTACACTTGACCCTGGTTGTGCTTTTGGTACGGGAACTCACCAGACAACACAACTTTGTATGAAGGCATTAGAAAAATATTTGCAAAAAGGCGATACGGTCGCAGATATTGGAACCGGCTCCGGCATTTTGGCAATTTATGCAATGAAGCTTGGTGCAGGTTCGGCTTTTGGTTGCGATAATGACGAAACCGTTATTGATGTTTGTAGAGAAAATGCAAGGATTAATGGGTTGCAGGTGTACCCTCAAGTGGAAGGTATGCCTAATGTTCGTTTTGAGCTTTGTACTGCTGATAAATTGACTGCAAAATACGATTTTGTTTGCGCAAATATTTTGCATAACGTACTTGCGGAAATTATGGGTGATTTGAAAAACATTATGAAAGATGGCGCATTGATGTCATTAAGCGGTATTTTGCAAGAAAAGAAACCCATCGTCCTTGGAGCAATAGAAAGAGAAAGTTTAACTATAGTTGACACTATTACCCAAGATCAATGGATTTCTTTTGTTGTTAAAAAATAAATTATATGTTTTGTGCTGCAATCGCTTTATAGAAACTTATGTAGTCAACAAAACAGTCAAATTCGCTTGAATATACCATTTTATTTACATTAAGCAGGTTTTCTTCTCGCTGATTCATGTCGAGTTTTGCGATAACTCCTTGATTATATTTTAGTTTGGTGAGTTCAAAATCTTTTTGTTCCAATTCCAAAATCTTTTTCTGCTTTGCCAATTTTTCTTTGTCCATATTTACGGAAACAAGTGAATCATTAACCTCTTGCATTGATGTCAAATTGATTTTTTCGTAATTTTTTACGCTCTTTTCATAAGCAATTTTTTTGATTTTTAAATTGGCTCTTAACTTGCCACCCATAAATAATGGTTGCATAATTCCGCCGCCAAGCCCCCAGAGCGCATTAGAGGTAGTTAATAAGCTACCGATATTTTGTGCATTAAATAGGATACCACCGCCAAGACTTAATTGTGGACACATTTCTTTTCTTGCAACTCTAACATCTATACCTGCTTTTTCCAGCATTTTTTCAGCTTTCAAATAATCAGGACGTTTGAGAATTACATCAGAACTGACGTATTCAGGAATTATTCCGCTGAAGCTAACATTATGATAATCGGCTCTTTGGTATTCTTCGATGTTGTTTGGGCTATCGCCTGTCAATACGGCAAGCTGATGTAAAAGTTTTGTGCGTTCTTTTTGCAAGTCTGTTAAATCAGTAACACCTGCGATGTAAGATTGATTTGCTTTAACCAAATCAGAAGTTGATGCCAAGCCTTCTGCATTACTTATTGACATCATTTCAAAAATTTCTTTTCTTAAATCGACAATTTTTTCTTGAAAATCAACAAGTGCGTCAAGCTTAACAATATTCAAGTATGTAGCACCGACCGCAGATGCAATGGATAGATATGCAGCTTGTTCATCCAAAATAGAAGCTTCATACAATTTTCTTACCGAAGTCGTTTTGTTGTGGTTTTTACCCCAAATGTCGATTTCATAATTCGCAATAAAAGGAAGCATATACCCATCACTGGTTGAACCTGTAAAGTTACCGTATCCCGGCATAAATCCGGCTTGTATTGTCGGAAGTTCTCCCGCTCTTTGCGCGATTACATTTTGATAATATTCATCAATGGTAAGTGTTGCAATTTTTAAATCTTTGTTCTTTTCCATTGCTTTAATAATATAATCATTCAAATATTCGTCATTAAATTGTTGCCACCATGCTAAATTGATATATTCATATTTATTTTTTTGTGGTTTAACTTTTGTATCTTTTTTCTTTTTAGAATCAATTTTTGTTTGTTCTGTTCCGGCTTGTAAAACAGGAGTGTTGTCTGCCGCTAATAGTGGCAATGAGCTTGGTGTAAGCGATATTAATAATGCCAGTGTTAAAATTTTTTTCATTTCTTTTCTCCAGGTACTTGATTTTTTCTAATAAGGATGATACCATAACTATGTTGCATTTGCAACATGTTGTAAAAATAACATACTTCAAATAGAGGATTACAAATTTGCAAAAACACTTTACGGATTCAATATTTTATCAAATAGAATTAACTGCAAAATATTGCAAACTTCTTGGACAGCAGATTTTTGAGAAGTATAGCGCAGATATTACTGTAGAGGAATTTACGACTCTTGATGTGTTGTATTGTAATCCGGAAATTTGTCAGAGAGATTTGGCAAAATTGATATTAAAAGATAGAGCAAATACGGGAAAACTGATAGATTCCTTGAATAAAAAGGGGTTCGTAACACGTTATTTGTCTATCAAAAATAATCGTCCGGTTAAGATTGCAAAAATTACTCCGGAAGGAATTGAAAAATTAAAACGTGTTCATGAAAAATTGAAGCCAAATACGGATTATGTTATTGAACAAATTAACAACAGTGATATAGCAAAAGTCAGTGGTTTGTTAAAGGAATTACGACAATTGTTAAAAGAATCAATAGAGATACAGATATAGGTAGGGAAGAAATGGAAGAAAACACAAAACAATTACCCGTGAAAAAACGTTTTATAGTTGTATTTGTAGCGGTAATAGCTGCTTTATTGGCAGGATATTTTATATATGAAGCATTAGGATGTGAAACAACTGATGATGCTTATGTTGAAACGACAACGGTTTCGGTTTCTCCGAAAGTATCCGGTCAAATTGTAAAAGTATTAGTTAAAGATAACCAAGCCGTTAAAGCGGGAGATGTTGTTGCAGTTATTGATAAAGTTGATTATCAGGTTAAATTGGATCAAGCGACTGCAGCTTATGAAAAGGCTTTATTAAACCAACATAATGCACATGCAAATTTGAATGCGGCAAATTCAGAGATTGAACTTGCAAAAAAAGATTTGGAAAGATATGAAAATCTTTATGCTGCAGGAGCTGTTTCAAAACAAACTCTTGATAAAGCAAGAACTAATCTTGAAAGCATACAAGCAAAGCAAACAACAGCAGAACAATCGATTTTCTCAAGTGATCCATCAAAAAGTGCAAAAGTTGCCGATGCAGACTTAAATGTATTAAAGGCACAAAAACGTGCAGCAGAGCTTGCGTTAGAATATACTGACATCAAAGTTCCAATCGATGGTACTGTTTCAAACAAAAAAGTTGAAGTAGGTATGATGGTGCAACCTGGAAGCCCTTTGTTTGTAGTTGTTCCGCATGATGTTTGGGTAGTTGCGAACTACAAAGAAACTCAACTTACTCACATGAAAGAAGGCATGGCAGTTGATATTAAAATTGATACATACCCAAATAAAGTATTTAAAGGAAAAATTGACAGTATTCAAAGAAGTTCAGGTGCAAAAGCAAGTTTGTTCCCGCCTGAAAACGCGGTAGGTTCTTTTGTAAAAATCGTACAAAGGATTCCAGTGAAGATTGTTTTCACAGAGGAAATCGATCCTCAAGAATACTCAATTATACCCGGAATGTCAGTTGAACCAAAAGTTCGCATAAGAGACTAAGTAAAAAGACATTGTATTATAAAAAAGAAAATCAGTATTACGACTCAGAGACGGTTATTTACCGTCTTTTTTTTATATAATATTCTTATGCAAATATATTCAGAAAAATATTTTGGAAATCCGATTAAAATAATAGAAGCAACGGAAGATTTAGAACGGGCTTTAAGAGAAATTGATGAATTAAGGAAAAAATATTTTCTTCTTGGTTACATAACCTATGATTTCAAATATCTTTATTTTGAGGTTTTTGATAAATTTAAAACTTATAATCCGCAAATGCCTAAACAGCTTGGTACAATAGTCAAGCCTCAAATTACCAAAGAAAATTATATAAAAGCAGTAAATAAAATCAAAGAATATATTTCCGAAGGGATAACGTACGAAGTTAATTATACTTACCCTTCAAAAGTATGTACAAACTTAGATGGGCTTGATTTGTACGAAGCGATTTTAGAAAAACAAAAAACACCTTATAATACATTTTTGCAAACAGAGAAGCTCAATCTCCTGTCTTTTTCTCCGGAATTGTTTTTTAAACTGGATAAAAGGAAGATTATTACCAAACCTATGAAAGGAACTGTACCTTGTTTGAATGATGAGAAAGATGAGGAGAGGCGCGATTTTTTGTATCGTGATACAAAAAATCGCGCTGAAAACATTATGATAGTGGATCTTTTAAGAAATGATCTTGGAAGAATTGCTAAATCGGGAACCGTAAAAGTTGATAAGCTGTTTGAAATAGAAAAACATCCAACGGTATTTCAAATGACGTCAGAGGTGTCGGCAGAACTCGAGGACGAAATCGGGTTGTATGAAATTTTTAAGGCAATTTTTCCGTGCGGTTCTATTACAGGTGCACCTAAAATTTCAACTATGCGCGTAATTAATGAATTGGAACCATTTAATAGGAATATTTATTGCGGAGCTATTGGATTTTTATCACCTGATTGTGTTGAATTTTCTGTCCCGATAAGAATTTTGTATGGCAAAAATTATGATTATACTTATCATGCGGGGGGTGCAATTGTTTGGGATTCAAACGCAGAAGATGAGTGGGAAGAAACGATTACAAAAACAAAAATACTGGAAACGGATTTTCAATTGATTGAAACAGGTGTTGATGACTGGGATAGACATATTGCACGTATGAAAAACTCTGCAACAGCTCTGAATTTTAAGTGGAATTGCGACATTAAAAACATAAAAGGTAATAAAAGAGTGCTTCTTAATAAAGATGGCAGTTTTGAAATACAAGAAAAGAAATTTTCACCAATAGTTTCCAATAAAATCAAACTGGGGCGCAAAACAAATTCTGCAAATCAGTTTTTATACCATAAAACAACAATACGCAAATCTGCTCCTGATGATATTTTTGATATTATTGGTGTAAATGAGCGGGGTGAGATTACAGAAGGAACTTTTACAAATGTTGCCATCCAGATTAATGGGGAATTGTTTACACCTCCAATTGAATGTGGTTTGTTAGCCGGCACATTCAGAGCAAAGTTGCTAAAAGAAGGAAAAATTAAAGAAAGAATTTTGTTTCCGCAGGATTTAGAAAAAGCTGAAAAAATATTTTGTTTTAATTCTGTCAGAAAGATGGTAGAGGTTGAATTATGCTCATAATCGATAACTATGACTCATTCACATATAATATAGTCCAGTATATAAAAATTTTGGGAATAAATCCTATTGTTATAAAAAATGATGAATTGACGATTAAAGACGTGAGTAAATTAAATTTTGAACGCATAATTCTTTCTCCTGGGTGGGGAAATCCTGATAATTCGGGTGTTACGATGGATGTCATAGATTTTTATAAAGATAAATGCCCGATATTAGGCGTGTGTTTGGGTATGCAATGTATTGCTAAGTATTTTGGAGCAGAAATTGTAAAATCACCAGAGCCATTTCATGGTAAAAATTCCCAGATATTTTTTGATGAAGATTTTGCGTTATTTAAGGGGCTTAAACAGGGATTTAGCGCAACAAGATATCATTCTCTTATGATTGAATCTAACCAACACAACGATATCCAAGTAAAAGCTTGGACTGAAGATAAGATCCCAATGGGGTTAAAAATTAAAAACAAGCAAATGTACGGTGTTCAATTCCATCCGGAAGCTATCTTAACAGAAAATGGGATTGAGATTTTTAACAATTTTGTGCTACGTACATAAATAAATGGTCCGTTGACAATCATTAATCTACAAGTCTATATTATTACTTCTTGTCAACCTCAACGTATCACACCCCGCTATCTGCCCCCCTTGCGGGGGAAGTACCCGAAGGGGGGAAAGGGGCAAATTTAAGCGAAATATCTTGCTAAAAGACCGTCGAAACCACGTCCGTGGCGAGCTTCATCTTTTGCCATTTCGTGAACTGTGTCATGAACTGCATCAAGTCCCAATTCTTTAGCACGTTTTGCTAATTTTAGTTTACCGTCACAAGCGCCAAATTCTGCTTCTGCACGTAATTCAAGATTCTTTTTAGTAGAAGATGTTACAACTTCACCAAGAAGTTCTGCGAATTTTGCAGCGTGTTCAGCTTCTTCAAAAGCGTATCTTTTGTATGCTTCTGCAATTTCAGGAAAACCTTCTCTGTCAGCTTGTCTTGACATAGCAAGATACATACCTACTTCTGTACATTCGCCTACGAAATTTGCTCTTAAACCTTCTAAAACTTCTGCATCAACATCTTTTGCACATCCGATTCTGTGTTCGTCTGCATAATTTTTATTACCTTCTGCCATTTCAGTAAAAGCATTTTTTGCTGCTTGACATACAGGGCATTTTTCAGGAGCTTCGCCTTCTGCTACATAACCGCAAACTCCACATACAAATTTTGCCATAATTAATTCCTTTCTTTTTTATTTTGAGTGCTTGATATCAGTAGATATCATTTCCCTCATCTCGTTACAAAACTAATTATAACATATTGTTTTTCATGCTTCTATTGTAATTACAACCAATTTTACGCTAAATATTTTTGTAAAAATTTGTCGAATGTATTTTTTGTCCGTTTTGGTCGAAAGTAAATCTATAAAATTGTCATGCTGAAACGAGTACCTCTGTTGTCCCGAATGATTTAACATAAGATAATAAAGAAGGCGTATTTCAGGATCTTACCAACTTGGCATGATACTTATATTTTGGTCAGAT
>CAZCZF010000030.1:0-20287 GCA_964503025.1 uncultured Vampirovibrio sp.
AAATAATACCAATCAATAATTTGTATTTTTTCATTTACTCAAAATCCTATTTTATTCGGTTTTGTTCTTTCAATTAATAAATTTATTGCTTCATTGATTTTATCAATTTCTTTATTATTATCATTCGCATATTGAAGAAAATATTGTTTTAATGGATTTTGATAATAATCAACTTATAAATATAACTTATATTCATTTTTTACTCAAAGAAAAGTTAGTTCCGGATTTTAAAGATGTTGATTTTTCAAGTACGCAAGGTACTGAAATTCGTAGAGAAATTTATGAATTTTTAAAAGAAGAACCTACCCTTATATCTCAACTTTTAAATAAAGAAAATATAGATGAATTAAAAAATATGTGCAGTTTGATATTATTAAAGATTTTGAGAATATTGCAGATGATTTACAGAACGATTTTTTCAAAGAACATTATGATGATTTCATGAGAATAATTCCTATTTTGACAAAAAATGGAACAGTAAAAATGACACCGGAAGAATTTGGAGAATTAAGGTGGATTAACGAAACTTACTTATACTTTATTACACCTGAACGAGTAGCCTTTGTGGATAAAATTAACTCAAAGGTTCCTGTCGAATATAAAATAAATGTAAATAATTTTGAGTATTTAGGTGATACTGAAACATTAACCGATAGACAACAGTTATTATGACTGTTGCGTCTTTTTTGTATCAATTAAAAAATTTTAAATTATTTTTTGCTTCCGAGTTTTTTGAAAAAATTTCCGACTCTATATTCAAAAGTCCTGTACCAAATTTCGCATTTTATCCGCCAAGGATTAAAACACCGTCTAAATTAAGGCTATATCTGTATTTAAGCCAACTGTCCAAGCTCGGACAAAAATGGACAGTTCAAAGACTTTTGAGGACATTTTAAATGCGAATTTTGGAACACTTCCGACAGCTACAATTCAAACGCAAAGCCAACTTTCAGGAATTTCGCATTTCATCCGCCATCTCGCATTTGTCCTGTCAAAGTACAAAAATAAAGCGAGGGCAAGCCTCACTTTATTTTTAACAATAAAAAACTCCCCAGGTTGGACTCGAACCAACAACCTACCGGTTAACAGCCGGTTGCTCCGCCATTGAGCTACTGAGGATTATTTCAGTTTTTATTCCGTTGTAAGTAAAGGCTCAGCACCCTCACAATCTATATACTATCAAATAAATTTTTTTTGTAAAGAGGTAAAATAAAATTTCTTTCTCTATATCTCAAATTCACATGACAAAATCTTCATACAACTTAACTCTTTGTTTTAAAATATGTGTTATGATAGACTTATTATGAGGGGAAGGTTAAAAAATGAATTATCACAACATTACTAAAGACGATATGCTTAATGGCGATGGATTGAGAACTGTATTATGGGTAGCCGGATGCACACACCATTGCCACGGTTGCCAGAATCCAATCACTTGGGACGTTGCAGGCGGGCTTCCATTCGACGAAGCTGCCGAAAAAGAACTATTTGAAGGTTTAAGCAAACCGCATATTGCAGGCATAACTTTCTCCGGCGGAGACCCTTTACACCCATTCAACAGAGAAGAAGTTTTTAGGCTTGCAAAACGAATCAAAGATGAATTGCCAAACAAAACTATCTGGCTATATACAGGATTTCTCTGGGAAGAAATTAAAGACATCCCCGAAATTGCTTATCTCGATGTCGTTGCAGAAGGAAAATTTGTCATGGAGCTTCTCGATCCAAAAATTCACTGGGTAGGCAGTTCTAACCAAAGAGTTATCGACGTTAAACCTACATTGGAAAAAGGCGAAATTGTACTACATAATACATAAGTAACATCACATAGTTCGATTATATCCTTCGAATAATTTATCGCTTTGCGTTATGCGCTATCACTCAATTCCCACCTACTTGTTATATAAAAAACTTTTTGGTATAATACGACTATGATTAGTTTATGTTGGGAGGGAGTATGAAGGATAGACAGAGTAATGTGCTTTCATTATTAGAAGATAAGACAAATGATTATGCACGCAAAGTTGCATTGGGAATTAAAACCAGTTTTGGTTGGAAAGAGCTTACTTTTGATGGTTTAGGTTTGTTATCAAGAAGACTTGCATCATACCTCATCAACGATTTGGGAATACAAAAAGGCGAAAAGCTTGCTATTTTATCAGAATCAAAGCCTGAATTTGGTGTTTGTATTTTCGCCTCCGTTCTTGCGGGCACAATTACAGTACCTTTGGATATCAAATTAACAAAGTACGAGTTAACGTCAATCCTTTCAGATTGTTTACCAACAGTAATGTTAGTTTCTCAAAACTTCATCGAAAAGGCAAAAGAATTACAACAAGCAATTCCTTCGATTAAGCACATTATTGTTATGGATGACCGTCCTGAAACAGATGGTTTGCCAAGCATTTATACAATTCCGATGAATTACACTTGCAAATGGCGCCATAGAGCAAGAAATTCCAGAATGTTTATCATATACACATCCGGCACAACAGGCGCTCCAAAAGGTGTAGAAACAACTTTTGGCAACATTCTTGCACAATTAAAAGATTTGAAATCTGTTTTAAATCCTGTTCTTCCAAAGAAAAAAGATTTTAGAGTTCTTTCAATTCTTCCGATGAACCACTTGTTTGAAATGACTGTCGGTTTCTCAACCTTCTTAAATATGGGCGTTTCTGTTTATTATACTCAAAGTCTTAAACCAAAAGACACTTTAAATATTATCAGAGACAAGAAAATCAACGCAATGGTTCTTGTTCCTGCATTTTTGAAGCTTTTAAAAACAACGTTGGAAGCCGAAATCAAAAATGCACCGGAATTTTACAGAAAGACATTCCCTATAAGATACCATATTGCAAAATTTCTACCATACAGATGGATTAAGAAAATTTTGTTCAAAAGACTTCATGACTGTTTTGGCGGAAGTTTTAAATGGTGTATTTCAGGTGGTGCACCTTTAGATATTGAAGTAGCTAAATTTTTCAGAAGAATCGGGATTGAAGTTTATCAAGGATATGGCTTAACTGAAACAAGTCCTGTTGCAACAATTTCACTTGATAAAGACAGAAATGTGGCTTCTGTAGGTAAGGTTCTTCCTTCTTATGAAGCTAAAATCGACAAAGAAACAGGCGAGCTTTTATTAAAAGGTCCTTCCATTATGAGAGGATACCACCACCAACCGGAATTAACAGCTTCTGTTATAGATGAAGATGGTTGGTTCCACACGGGTGATATTGCAAAAATTGACGAAAAAGGACAAGTTTATATTACAGGCAGAATCAAAAATATGATTGTTCTTTCAGGTGGTAAAAAAGTTTTCCCTGAAGAAGTAGAAGCAGTTTTGGAAACAAGTGATATGTTTGCAGAACTATGCGTATTCGGCACTTCTCGTGAAGGTGGTGCAAAAGACGGAACTGAGGACATCGCCGTTGTTGTTGTGCCAAAAGAAGATTTAATTGCGCAACACTCTGACGAAGAACTTAACAAAATTCTAAGAAATGAAGTTAAAAAACGTTCTCAAAGATTAGCTCCTTACAAACGACCTATTAACATTACAGTCTTGAGAGAAGCTTTACCAAGAACAGCTACAAGGAAAATTCAGCGCAAAAAAGTTAAGGAACTTGTAGAGGCAAAATAGTTTTCATGAACGAAGAGCTAAATGAAATTCGTGAAAAATGTTTAAATTGCAAAAAATGCCCATTATGCAAAACGAGAACTAACATTGTTTTTTCAGATGGAGTTCCGAATGAGAAACTTATGCTTATCGGCGAAGCTCCAGGGTTTTATGAAGATAAGCAAGGAAAACCTTTTGTTGGCAAAGCTGGACAATTATTGGATAAAATATTTGCATCAGTCGGGCTTTCAAGAGCGGACAATGTCTATATTTGCAACACATTGAAATGCCGTCCGCCTAACAACAGAAATCCTCTTCCAGAAGAAAAAGAAGCTTGTTGGGAGTATTTGGAAGCACAAATAAGAACAATAAAACCAAAACTCATTTTGTTGTGCGGGAATGTTGCAGTACAATCCATCCTCGGAAATATCGGTGGAATTACACGTATTCGAGGAAAGTGGTTTAATGCAGATTCTGCAATCGTAGAAGTTTATGGTGCAAAAATGATGCCAATTTTTCACCCTTCATATCTTTTAAGGAATGACTCGCGCGAGAAAGGCAGCCCTAAATGGCTTATGTGGCAAGATATTCAAGCAATAAAACAAGAATATGACAAACTGTAATTAAGCTTCGCTATTCTTTATTTTGTTTGATGTTTATCATTAAGCTTTCCTATTGCTAATCTGAAACCAAAAGTTAAAGCAACACCGTTTCTGCCACCATTTCTAACCATTGCTTGTCCGAAACCGGTAAAACGTTCACCATAACTCTTTTGAACACCAACACCATATTCACAATACGGTTCAACTGTTGTTTGTGGAAGATTTACATAAGCAGCTTGAACTTTTGAATCATCAATAATATTCCACAACATTCTAAAGCTTAAGTAGGGTTGCCATCCGTTTTTAAGATTTCCAATAAATTTTACTCCCGGAACGAGTTGTATTGCGTTTAAGTTACTGTTCTTTATGCGAACTCCGCTTCCTAAAGTATAATCATTCATCGGGCCAACAAATGTATAAGACATCATCCAGCTTGGTTGAATAATAAATTTTCCATCTGCTAATTCCCAGTTGTATCCTGTTTTTGAAGCTACACCGGTCATAAGCATTGTTAAATCATTATCGCCCACATTGGTACTTATATCTGCAACACTTGCACCAACATTTGCAGTCAATGCTTCAAAGAAATTACCCTTAAAAAATGCTGCAGTTGCGCCTAATGAACCACCGTTTTGATAAATACCAACTCCGTCATAAGTTTGATGTGAGCCATTGTAACCCATATAAGCAGAATATTGTACGTCCCATCCGCGCTTTAATGAAATTAAATCAGAATCTCCACCAATTAAAGAACCATACATAATGTTTCCGACTTTTGGACCGTTATCCAAATGTACATTTTCAAATGTTGTATACGGTCTAAACCACATGCCGGCATTCTCCTGTGGAATATACAGTGGAGAATACACTTGAGGATTTACCTCATTACTTGCCAACTTATTTCCGTACTTCCAAGCCATTTTTTGAGCTCTTGTCATCAATAAATTGTGGTCAATATTACCCAATGCAACATCATAATTTGCAAGTTGAGTTAAGTATGCGCCTTGCATTGCAACGGATGAACCAAAAATGCTAGGGTTGTATGCTTCATAAGAATCTAGAGCAGATGGTTTTATAAATTGAAAATTTCCGTTATTTTTTAAGTATTTAACTCTGTATTTATATAAATCTGAGTACGCAATCGGTTGTTCGCCTGTATATGCAACGTGATTTTTTAAATTATTATCAGTTGTAAAATTAATTGTTGTTATATCGTTTTCGGAATCTGATAATAAATTTATACCTGCAACATTAAGTCTTCCGCCCGTATATGTTAAACCTGAGTTTTCAAATCTGTCCATCTCTTTGTTTGCCAAATCGACATCTAAATATAAATTTGAATTTTGATTTAGTGTAATTTCACCAACATTTATTGTGCTTGCAATATTGTTTCTTAAATCTAAACTACCACCATTGAAAAATAAATTGCTTTGATCAGTTAAAAGGTTGTCATTTCCATAATACAAATAACCGCCGTTGTTTAAACGCCAATCTACATTTGTGTCAGTGCCTGAAACTCTTTCGATGTTTGTGCCGTTAACATTCATCGTTACTTGATTTAAGTCACCTTTTAAGTTGATTTTACCGTTTCCATTTAAATCAACAATATTATCTAACTTGTTAGAAAAACTGGAAGTACCTGTTTGGTTTGCAGTAACTTCGCTTTCTAAATTTATTGTTCTGCCTTCATCTGCATTTAAAACCAAATTTGCGGTTTTGTTGTTGTTACCTGTAGAATTTAGGTGAATGCCGTTGCTTATATCTTTTATTGTAATATCATTATTTTTTGCATTGAAATTTATTTTTGCACCGTCTTTTAATGTTACATATTTTTGTTCAATTGAAATATCATTAACATCAAGAGTTGCGTCATTATTGAGTGTCATTTTACCATTTGCACCAATAATTCCTGTACTAACAGAGTTTGTGCCATTGAAGTTTAATATGCCATCATTATCGTTTTTAATATCATAGCCTGTGTTATCTTTAAAACTAACATTTGTTATATCCACAGTACCATTTTTATTTGTTATTGCATTATTAAAGTTTTTAAATTCAGAAATATTTTTTATATTTAACGCTTGACCAAATGCTAATGAAATACCGTCGCCATATTGATTGTTTGAAAGAAGCCCGCTAATTGTTTTGTTATCAGTGCCGTTTCCGCCACTTATTGTAAAGCTGCGATCAGATCCGTCTAATTCTCCGAGTGCTGTATATGTATTGCCGCTAAACGCTTTGAAACCATCAGTTGTAATATCAAATTTGTTAATTCCTTTGGATTTATCTTGAATTAAAAGCGGTAAGCTTATATCAGGGCTTAAAACACGTGAAACACTTAAAATACTTTTATCTTCTGCTTCTGGTGTGAATGTATAAATATAATTACCTGATGTTGCAATAGATGATAAAGAGTCTGTCCTAAGATTTAGGTTGCTTGTGTCTATTCCTGATATATATTTTGCTCTTGTTGCACGTTCACCATCAGTTAGAATATTTATGTCTTTTAAATAAATTGTTGGAGTTGTGCTTGTGGAATCGATAGAATTAATTATTAAACTATCAATATTCGAATTCATAGAGTCGTTGTCAGCATTAAAATCAAGAATAAGGTCTAATTGCTTGCCATCCGCTATAGCCAGCTTATCGATTTTTAATCTGTCATTAACGTAATTATTAGCTAAATCAAGAGTTGTTGTGTTATTTACGATTAAATCACTAATTGTACTTCCTGCTGCAGTATTGCTTAATTTTAAAGTACCGCCGTTTAAGTTTGTTTTTGTAGCGTTAAATATATTTGATAGAGAAACAGTTCCTGAGCCGTTCTTGTTTATATATAGATTGCCATTATTTACAGATATTCTATCTTTTATTGTGATTGTTTTTGAAGAGCCTGCATTAAAGGTTAAATCACCGGCATGTACTTCTATACCGGTTCCGCTACTGCCTTGCATACCTGTTAAATTATTATTTTCAAATAGAACATCTTTATTTATTGCGGAAATTATAACATCGGATTGTGATGAATATATCGCAGCACCTTTTTGCGCTTTATTCCCCGTAAAGTTTGTATCTGTTATGGTAAGAGTGCTACCCGATTCAGAATGAATTGCACCGCCCATAACTCCCGCAGCGTTATTAGTAAAAGATGTATTATTGATTTTTAGTCCTGCGGTTTTTATTTTTATCGCACCGCCATTTTCATTAGATTTGTTATCAGAAAACGCTGAATTGTCAATTGTATTTTCGTTCGTATCTGATATATCTAATACACCGCTTTTGATTTCACCTTCGTTGTTTAAAAATGTAACGTTATCAATGTCTATTGTTCCGCCATTACTTACAATGGCATTTTTAAAGTTTTTAAAATCAGATATATTTTGTAATTTTAATGTTTGCCCGCCGGATAATTTTATACCTTCACCTTTGGTAGTATTATCGGCTAATATACCGTCGATTGTTTTATCAAATTCATTTCCGCTGCCACCGCTTATTGTGAAGGTTCTTCCTTCTCCGCCCAGTTTGCCAAGCTTTACGTGTCCGCTTTTACTATCGGCAAACACACGATAACCGGTTGTTGTGATGTCAAATTTATCAATTCCAAGCGCAGCATCTTGTATGTAGTCCGGTAATTCTGATAAAGGGGAGCTACTTGTTACGTTTAATTTTCCATTAGTTGTTGAATCAGGTGTGAATGTATATACGTATCTACCGGAAGTTGCAATTTTTAATACATCGTTTCTAACTGTAACATTATTTCTGCCTTCACCATCCAAATAAGTGGTTTCAGCTGCCGTACCATCTTTCAATATGTTTATTGAATTTAGATATAATTCAGGGCTATTTGTTGTTGCAATAACTGAAATTTTATCCATTATTCCTGTTGAACCGTCGTAATCAACATTAAATGTAAGTTTTGAACTACCACCAAATGTGTCAATATTTAATACATCATCTGCAACATCATTTTGAAAGTCAAGTGTTGAATCTCCACGAATATTAAAAGTTGATATATTTTGAGCCTCGCTTAATTTTAAAGTGCCACCATACAAATTTAAAGTTGAGTAATTTAACTTAAGATTTTTGGCAAAAGAAACAGTACCTGTTGTACCTTCGTTAATATTTAAAGCATTATGTACCGAAACATCATCTCGAATATCAATTATTCTATCAGCGTTTGCTTTTAAGTTTAATGTTCCGAAGTTCTCAACGACAATTCCGATGCCTGTTCCATCTTGTGCACCGGCAGAATTATTATTTTCAAATACAACATCTTTATTTTCTGCGATTATATTAATTCTTCCGCCTTTTGAATATATTGCAGCACCCTTTGCAGCTTTGTTACCTTTAAAACTTGTATCTTTTATTGTTACATTGCTTCCAGCCGAATAAATTGCACCACCTTCGTTAGTCGCTGTGTTCTTTTCAAATGTGGAGTCAGATATTGTAAGATTGCTGTTACTTTCAGCAGAAATAGCACCACCTTTTTCGCCGTCCGGCGCAGCAAGGTTTTCAAAAATAGCATTTCTTATAGTAGACGTACCGCCATCAAACGTCATTCTCTCGTTTGCATTAACAGTCTGTGTAATTAATAGTGAAGAAATTATCGTTAGTGATAATAATACAGCCGTTTTCATTTTATTTTTCATACTCACAACTCCAGATTATTTGTCATGTATATTATAAAATATTCATTAAAAAAAATAAAGATACTAAGTAAAAATTTAAACATCTAATGAAATCATTTACTTGACATTTTGTTAGGCATGCCTTACAATTGTTTATATGGAAAACTTATTGACATCAAGTTTGGAAGATTATCTTGAGATAATTTACAATTTTGAAAAAAGCGGAAACTCAGTTCGTGCAATAGATGTTTCTAAAGAGTTGAACATTAGTCGTGCTTCTGTAGCCGAAGCCCTGCGCAAGTTAGTATCAAAAGGTTTGATAACTTATAACAAAACCATAGAACTAACGGAAGAAGGTAGAAAAACGGCACTCTCGGTAGTTTCAAAACATAAAGTTTTACAAACTTTTTTTGAAGAAGTTTTAAAACTGGATTCTCAAGAAGCCTCAGATAATGCTTGCAGAATAGAACACGTTATTTCTCAAGCTGCATTTGACAAGATAGCAGAATTTATAAAAAAAGGATAAATTAAAAGATGAACATATTTAATGTTGCCGGCAAATTTCTTGACCAGCCTCTTTTGGTTGCAAAATTCAAAAAGACAGTTCCGTACACTCTTACGGGTACAGCAGGGATTTACGGAGCATATCAGGTAAAAAAAGCACCGCAAGAAGAGAAAGAAAAAACCGCAATCAAAACATTTTCAACACTAGCATTTACTGTCGCTTCAGCTCTTACCGCACCCAAAATAACCGACAAAATTTTTCATAGCGGTAAAGAAAAAGTAAAACCTAAATTACAAAAAATTCTCAGCCCAAAAGAAGTTAAAAATTTATATACGACCCTCGACAGAGATACTTTTAATACGCTTATACCGGAGCCTGAAAACATTACATCCAAAGAAATTTTTTCCGAAATAGGCAGACTCTCTCTGTTTGGCTTAATACCTGTTCTGGGAGGTATAGCAGGAGGTGTCATCGGAGACGCAGCTACTGACAAAAATTGGAAAGACAAATTGCCCGACAAAATTAAAGAAGGTGCTTATCAATATCTTGCCAACATATTTCTTTGCAACATAGGAGCAGGAGCAGCATTAGGGATTATGGAAAAAATGAACGTACATTCAAAAATGTCCAGAGCATTCGGAATGGTCGGAGGCATTATCACAACCGGAGTTATCGGCGGTAGCGCAATTGCAAACTTTATCGGCGAAAAATTTATCAATCCGTTGTTTAAGTCTGAGACCAAATTTAAACCAAGACATCCCGAAGCGTTAGATATCGGCTTACACACGGATGACATAGCAACCGTTGCCGTAATGTCCGGATTAAAATGGATAGAACCAGCTTTGCCATTTATGTATTCCATATCAGGATACAGAGCCGGAATGGGATACAGAAATTAACATGCACAAAAAAAAGGCTACTCTCGTAGCCCAGACACATATGTGTTTTGTGTTAAATAGAACCTTTTTTATAATGAAAGCGTTTTGTATTCCAGATTTTGCTCCATTATGTCAATCGGATTTTCATAGTCATAAGGAATGAAAACACTTATTTCACTTCTACCTGCAACTTCTTCCAATCCGTAAGAATTTATGAAATTTTCATCCAGTTTTAGTGTATACAGCCCTGGTGCTAAACCTGAAATATAGTACTGACCGCTTGCATCTACCGTTGAATAGTTAACCTCTTTTCCGTCTCTGTCAAGCAATACAACAACAAAATCCGTTAATTTTAATTCGCGTTCAAAGTCATCAGATATCTTCAAAACACCTGAAACGGAGCCTACAGTGCTGATTAGCGGAATTTCCAGTTTCGTTGTATTGCCGCCGTCAATCTTAACTTTTCTGTTTATCATATCGTTGTTCAATGGCGCAACAGTAATCGGTAATTGATTCATGTCAAGTGCAACATTATAAATACCTTGTTGAAGGCTTGAAGAATAAACTCTTCCGCGCTTATTCGTTAAACATCTTTCACCGGTCCAGCTTGTAATCAGCGGAATATCCTTAACCGGAACATCCACATTTTTATCAAATTTTCCGTTTTTATTAACGTCAACAAACGCAATCGCTTCAAACAAACCCTTATCCAAATCTTCTTGACCAACTGATTTCAAACCGTGGTTAAATATTTGAAATGCGTCATTGAATGTAAAATTAATAGAATGCCTGTTTGTTGTTGGCGTAAACATGTTATCAATAAAGTATCCACCGTTTTGTGAATACTGATATCCGACAGACATTGTCTGTCCTGATTTAGCGCGATAAGCCAAATTTACGTTAAAATCGTTACCGCCTTGTCCGCTGTACCTAAACCCGTAACCGACACCGAGAGTTGTTCGTTTCCAAGTAGGGAAAGTATATCCGAAACGGAACATATTGTATCCGTTTTTATAACTTGCAGTTCTGTATCTGATAACACTGTGACCAAGTGAAAATTTACCAAAATTATTAGGTATTGGAATATCTATCTGAGCGTAATTATCAGCGTATTTTGAATGATAGTTTCTGTCAAAAGCAGTTTCAACATCATATTTTGTATCATAGTAGCTTTCCCTTCTACCTGCTTGAACTTTAGCCCAGCGTCCTATATCTCTGGAAGCATTCGCATCATAGTAGTAATTTTCGTTTCTGCCCAATTCGTTTTTACCGTGCCTATAATAACTGCTGAAACGCAAGCTTGCAACTTTCGGAATTTTTGTACTCGCGTTGATTCCCGCTTCGTCAAAAGTAAGAGTTCCGCCTCTATAACGATGGTTCATATTTGAAAAATATCTGCTGTAACTTCCGCCAACACTTGTAGAATTAAAGCTTGTACTTGCAGAAATCTTACCGCCGGTTCTATCATTTTTAGAAGTTGAGTCAGAGCTTGCAATATAAAAATCAGGTGATGTTTGGAAAATTTCCGCTTTTGCATTCACTCTCTTTGGCTTAATCATTTTCCATTGTTTGTCAGACAAATCTTTGTCATACTCACCGGTTGCTTTCGCTATATAGCCAGCGTGCGTATGTTCTTCTCTTATATCATGAGCAACAGACCCGCCCGCAGTCAAACGAGCCTTAATATTTTTGTTCTTTTGACTTTGCCAATCAATACTGTTTAAAGAAGTTGCACCTTCAATATAGTTAACGCTCTTTTGAGTACCGCTAACGAGTAAAGTATCGTTCGTTGGCATTCTATAAATAACGCTTGAGCCGTTCTTTTCATAGATTTTATCACCGGTTAATTTTGATTCAAAAGTCACATTGTCCTTAATGCCCAATTGATAATCAACACCAGCAGTTGCCTTTTTATTATTTCCACGATAAATATTAGCACCTTCTCTGAAAAATCTGTTTTGGTATCCCCAAACACCTGCATATAAAGAGCCGCGCTGTTCTTTTTCAAACGGTCTATCGCCATAAATTGAATACTTTTCTTCTTTGATTAGTTCAACCGTTCCATCCTCATTAATTTCTTCCAACTTAATACTTTTAACCGGATTTGGAAGTTGAACATCTCTGAGAGTATAATAACCTGCATAAGTACTTAATGTTACAGGCTCTAAGTCATTAACCGTAAGTCTTACCAAGCTGGTCGGCTTAACATATCCGTTCAAGTTTTCAGGACGTTCTTTTCTGTAATTATAATTCCAAACTTGCGCCCCCATAATATTTGTACCGATTGACGCATCAGCATCGCTTCTGCCTGTTACTTTACCCAATTCGTAAAAATATTTGTCTTTGCCGGTCTTTTTGTCTTTAATGCTGTTCATATAGCTACCTGTTAAGCCGCCAAACATAAATGCATCAGAGCGATAGTGGTATTCTGTTGCTTCAATTCTATATTTACCACCTAAAATATTACCGTTTAAGCTCGCTTGCGTTGAACCTGAAAAAGTGTTGTTTGTCGTGCGATAGTTCGTGCCTTTTACGGCTAAATTGTCATTTAACAAATTGCTGCGCAACCCGATTGTATTAAGAGTTATTTTCCCCGGTTTTTTAGGAGCAACAACATCTTGATAAGCGCGCGGTCCTTTATCTTCCGCTGCAAGAACGTTATCCAAGTTATGCAAAAGCGGAATATCTCTTGTAACTTCTGCACTGATTGTCAGATTTGCATAATCCGAATCAAGCTTTACGCCCATAATTGCAGATGCCGCTTCTGCAGTAATGTAAGCTTCGTTAAATACACCATCCATGATACCTTGAGATATAAATACGGTTTTTTGTTTAGAAATTGGCATATCTTGAACAAAAACTCCGTTTTGATTGATTACACCTTCTTTACCGTCAAAAGTTTTAAAATTTATAAATTTATCTACACGATTAGCTGTATATTGAATGTTAAATAAATCAGCAAGTTGTTTAAAAGGCACAAGAATTTTCGCTTGCTCAGTAAGTACGATTTCTACATCTTGGTATGCCATTCCGTTGATAGTGATGTATGAAATTGTAGAGTCAAGCGCAAATGCAGGTAATGCGAGAAGCAATCCTGTAATTGCAATTATTAAATTTTTCTTTGCTCTATTTAACATTCTTCTAATTTTCCCCTCTCCTAGGGAGAGGGTTAGGGTGAGGGGTTAACCTACACACTTTTAGAGTTCCACTTCAAGCTATCCATCGCTTGGTATTTTAATATTTGGGCGGGCTTAGTCCTTGCCCATTCTCTTTTCTATTTAACGTTTTCTTTTTTTTCCTTCGCCACTTGCGGGAGAAGGTTAGGGAGAGGAGTTATTTATCTTTACCCCTATTTATCCCTACTTACTTACAGCCGTAAAGGTTACGACTGATTGATATGTACCTGCTTGATCCTGTCCTACGGAATAAGACCCTGATACAGGAGTTGTATTTACTGTATGCGTTACAGTTCCGTCTTGTGCGGAATTAACTCTGACAACATAGCAATCTCCGTAAACACCGTAGTTACTATTAAACTCTACTGTCATAGGCTCTGTTATTGTTGCAGTCACAGGATATGCTATAACATTTTTATTATTATTTCCGCCCACTTTAGCATCTTCTATTGCGCTGTTTGTCGGCAATACAAGCGTATGAGCAAAAAGTATTTGACCATTATTACCATATGCAGAAACTTCACCTTCCGCAGAATTTATTTTGGAAGAGATAATAAAATCATAATCATCATCAGTTCCGTTCGTTTTAACACTAAACACAGATTGGAGTCCGGTGTGAACACCCGTTTGAGCGTTTACACTACCGGTTTCTATTGACGCAGAAGTTTTTTCAATAGCTACTGAGGACTGAACAGTCGTTTGTATAGACTGTTCAGCTTCTGAGTAACCATAAGAACTCCCCGTAGCTGTCGCTACGGTCATCAAAAATATAAATAATTTTGATAAAATTCTTTTATTCATTTTGTCCTAACTACGGGTTAACTTGTGATAAAGTCAATGTTGCTTTGTAAGTACCGTTTGTATCATGAGTTGAGAATGTATTAGCTTCTGCAGTAGTACCTAATACATACTTAAATCCGTATTTACCGTTATCAATAGTATAAGTTACACCACTATCATCCAATACAGAGTTTAGTGGAGCAACAGCACCTGAAGCTGTATCAGGAGTTACTGTAGGAGTTAACTTGAAGCAAATTGCATTAGCGTTTTGTGCAATTGCAGGAGTTGATTTGCAGTTTTCAATTGCAGCAGCTTTTGCTGCATTTTTTCCTGAACCAATATTTGTCAGAACCAATTTTAAGTTGCTGGCATCATTACCGAATAATGCAGGTGTTTCTGCACCATCAGCTAAAGCTGTTGCGCTGATTTTAACTTTATCACCCGGTTTATTAGTGATAACCGTGTAAAGTCCGCTCATAGAACCATCTAATGTAATAGTTGTGTAAGTGTCATTAAATGTCGCATTTGCTGTTTCTACACAATTTTCATCTTTTGTGATGTTGATAAATTCAGGCACAGTCAATGTCATTGTTGATGTAGCCGTTTCTGACGGTGTTGCCATTGCCGGACTAACCAACAACAACGCCATAGCTAAAGGTAAAAATTTTGTGATTTTTTTCATAGGGGTAAACCTTCCTTTCTTTTTGTTGTACTACACGTTACCTTTTATAATTAAATTTGTTTCTTTTACGATATTTTTACGTTTTTCTTTTTCATCAAAATAAGAAAGCACAACTCTTAGAGTGTATTCACCTTCTTTTTTAACGCTCGACAAGTTAATTTTGCGCTTGTCTATATAATAATTATTAGCTCCGACAACTCTTTCTCCGAGTTCGTATTCGCCAATAAGTTTTTTGCCTTGAACAATTTGTGCTTTCGCATTGTAGCGAACTTTGCTGTTACCTGTTGCAAGAACTTTCATATTTGTATAAAGTCCGTCTTTTTCTTTTGAAATATTCAAATATTCAACTTCTGCGTTTTTGGTAATTTTTCCTTTGTCTATATAAATCGGAACTCCTACGCGAGTTTTTACAATCAATTGCGCACCGATTCCTGCGTGTCCCGTATTAAGATTCATTTCCTTTGGGTTAACATCTTCAATATAAAGCATTGCCCTGTTTTCTCCATCAGGAAGCGTATTTAGGTTCGCAATATTAATTCTTAATTTTTGAGATTTTCCTTGTGCTACGTTAAATTCTGACGGCACAAACCTTAACCTTTTTGATAAATCATGCGGATCGTTTGATTTATCAATCATTACAACTTCGCTTTTGTTATCAATGGTAAAGAACCCCGGATATGCTTTAAAACGCATTAGCTCCTTAGAATCACCTTTGATTTCAATTGCTGTTGTCACATAATTCGTTTTTATTTTATTCGCATTAATCTCGATTTTTGTAGGCGAAACCGCAACAGACGCAAACGCAGGTGTTGCAAAGATTAATGCTATTAATGTTGTAAGTAATTTTTTGTTTAGTTTCATTTTATCCTCATGATTGTTGCTGTCATTGCGAGAAAATCTTTGATTTTCGTGGCAATCCATTATAGAAGGAAGAATACATTTACTCATAATCATTCTCCCTCCCTTAAAATATACCTAATACGGTTTTCGTAATTTCCGGCAGGCAGATATTCGCCGCTTTTGCTTTCAACAGAAAGCTCTACCGTTACAGACTCGTTGTCAGAAGGAGCTTTTCCCTTCGCAATAATAATCTCTTTATTAGGTTCTAACAAAACCCTTTCCTGCAATCTTTCAGTCACTTTTGATGTCGCAGTAATTGTTCTTATGTAGTAATTTCCTTTTGTTTCACCCAAGCTGTCAGTATTAACAGACAATTCCCAATCAGCATTTGAATTTATCTGAATTGCAGGTGAGGTCTCATTCGCAATTTTTTTCTGCGATGTAAATGCGTCACTTGCATCAATCGTTATTTTTGGAGTTTCACCGTTCAAATTAATTTCTTGAACAACAGGAACAACAAATTGGAGCATAAACGCAGGTGAAGCAACAACCTCATCGGTATCAACATCAGTAGCCTGAATTTCAAAATTCAAACTGTAAGTTCCGGCAGGAACCATTCCATAATCACGAATTTTTGCGGTTATATTTTGAGGAACACCGTTCATCTCCAAGTTTGTAAACAAATTAGAATAGAAATTCTCCTGCAAATACACATCCTCACGTGTATTATTAATATAAACATTGTTCAAAGGAATATCCACTCCATTTGAGCCTCTAAGCGCACTGTCCAATGGTTTCACTGCAATATTGAAAAATCCGCTTGAATCATTCCTCAACAACAAATTTCTTTCCACGTTTTTTTGACGAACAACAGTATCTCCCTGATAATCAATGATTACCGCAGCTTGAACGGACTGTATTAGCCCTAAAAATATTAAAGCTGTTAATAAATAATGTTTCATGGAAAGTACTTTCTTATAGATATCTAGTCTAATTGTAACAATTTGTAACAAAACTTCAATCCTGATTTGAAAAATATCCTCTGTTTATATGACACAATCTACATGGACATGTAACGGCACAATTTTGAAAAACTTTAATTATTGTTACAAAACTTAATTTACTCGCCCAAATCACTCTTTTGGCTTATGATAGATATGTGGAATGGGGCTACACTAGCTCTTGGGGAGATTTGTGTCAACAAATGAAAAAACTTGCAGCGGTAGTATTTGCGTTTTTGATAAATATGTCTTGCGCGTTTGCAGCGAACAATGTAGCAAGCGTAGATTTCAGTATACAAATTTCTCCATACGTAAAAGTAGAACCGCTCACATCACCTGTATTAACCGCACACATAACTAACAGGACAGGAAACCTATACGCGCCGTTGTCAACCACATTTAGAGTAATCACAAATAAAGCGGAAGATACAAAGCTATATCTCAATGCCCACACCGTTACACAAGGCGGCTATGAAGAGGCTATGTTTGAGCGCGCAGGAAGAGTTTACATTGCATTTTCAAACATCGCACATCCTCCAAAATCACAATCATTATCAAACTGTAAGTTAGGCTCACTTCCGAAAGAAAGTCCGGGAGTGGTAGCTTATCCGATTACTTCGGTAACGGGCGCAGACAGCCATTATTTGCGTGACAAAAACAAATACGAAGTTACAGCTTCAAACGGCACAAGTCTGGTTACCGTAAATGTCGGACAAAATGTGTTGCAAACATCATTTGCCGCAAACGACCCAAGAGGATTTTATCAGGCAGTTTTATCCTTAACGGAGGCTGACATATAGAATACAAAAAGCTGGAGGAAACATAAATAAGAGAGGCAGAGCATTAATAAAATCTAAACTGATAGCCTTGCTGGCGCTATCGGTATTTTTGAGTTGCACTTCCGCTCGAGCAGATAACGTCGATTTTTCAAGTCTCTCGTCCCCTAAAAAAATAATGCTCACAAACCCTAGACAACACATTTTGGTAAAATCTCTTGATAATAAATATTCAAAAACTGTAACCGCCACACCAACCGCGCCGACAACAAAATCAGAATTGAGCGAATTTAAAGAAGAGCACGATGAGCCGCTAAATTATATTAACAGTTTTTTCACCCCTGCTACAAATAATGAAAACAACCACACCACCATTGCTAGTAGAGAAAATACAAAACCTAAAAACTCTAAAGAACTCCCCTCTCTGGATTACATCAACAGCTTTTTCGCACCGGTTTTTAATAACGAAAACGACTACAACGCAGCAGTTAATAATGATACACAGTCAATTATAACCGCAGAAGAAATTGTACCGCAAGATAATTTTGAAGAAATAATTACGCGAGATGAGCAAGAACTTGATTTGGACGGATACACAATCAGCAGTATTGAAGTTGTAGGATTGGAAACCATTAATCCGGATTTGGTTTGCGCAAATATGAAAACTGAACGCGGAAGCCTGTTCAATCAGGAAATTTTACAAGAAGATTTACAGCAAATATACTCTCTGGGATATTTTACCGACAAAATGGAAATTGAGCCGAGATTAAAAGATGACAATACCGTTAACCTACGATTTGTACTCCACGAAAACATAAATGTTTCTGATGTTCGTGTAATGGGAAACTCCACAATTTCAGACAATGAACTTGATTACTTTGTACGACCACTCAAAGGTTTACCACAA
Organism: uncultured Vampirovibrio sp.; assembly: GCA_964503025.1. Taxonomy (GTDB): domain Bacteria; phylum Cyanobacteriota; class Vampirovibrionia; order Gastranaerophilales; family Gastranaerophilaceae; genus CAG-196. The sequence continues at coordinate 18,386 of CAZCZF010000030.1, forward strand.
AATGTGATGAAAGTAAACGAAGCAATTGACAAGATCAACAATTATTACCATTCAAAAGGATATATTTTGGCATCCGTCGACTCCGTAACCGATGATGAGGACGGAGTTTTAACTCTTGGTATAAACGAAGGTGTTATCAACAAGATTTTCTGGGAGGGCAATGAAAAAACAAAAGATTATGTAATAGCAAGAAGCATTTTAACACAAGCCGGCACGGTTTATAACGAAGAATACTTAAAACGTGACATTACAAACCTATATTCCACAAATATTTTTGAAAAAGTCGACCAAAACATTTACCCAAGCTCTGAGGTAGAAGGTGCTTATGACGTAAAAATCACAGTAAAAGAAACATCTCCAAATTCAATTTCTTTTGGCGGCGGCATCGATAACGCGCTTGGAGGTTTTGGCTCGTTGACTTATAAAGAAAACAATTTCTTAGGCAGGGGTCAAACACTTTCATTATCAGGCTTACTCGGTTCGGGCATACTCCTGAGCGATGCATCAATCAAAAACAGAATGAATTATCAACTTGAATTGAACTTCTTTGAGCCGTATTTTCTGAATGCCGACAACTCACTAACAAGCAAACTGTATTTCCGTGAATTGGGAAGCTATCAAGTACCTCTTGCAATTGAACGCAGAATCGGACTTAGTGCAGGTGTTGAACATAAAGTCCGAAACCACAACAATTTGACCACAAATTTCTCCGCAGGAGTTGAACACATCCACTTAAAAGAAGGTGACTTTAGCAAAATATCCGAATTATATCACATCAGAGGACTTGATATAAGAGAACGTTCCAAAGAGTTAGATGGCGGACTGTTCTTCAACCTTGCTCCGGGGGTAAAATACAGCTCGCTTGATACTGAAATTAACCCGCGCAACGGTATTATCGCGCAAGCTAAATTCATTGAAGCGATTTCGATGGAAGATTTTGCAAGAACAAATGGACGTTTGGCAGGTAGCGTAAGCAAGTACTTTGCAGTTGGTGAAAAATCATCGTTCTCATTGACCGCAAAAGGCGGAATAAAAGTTCACGGAGATGACATGCCGGAAGTTATGGCATTCAGACTTGGCGGACCTTATACAATAAGAGGTTTTAAGATGAACGGTGTTGGCACGGGCGAATCATTTATTATGGGTTCAGCAGAACTTGCAACTCCGCTTCCGTTTGTCGACAGGCTCAAATGGGATTTCATCAAAACAATGCGTTTAACATTCTTTGTTGACGCAGGTAAGGTTTATGACGGTACAATCGCAAGCGTATTATACGACCGTCCTATGAGCGCAATCACGGCAGGTATAGGACTAAGAATTTATATTCCAAATGTAGGTCCAAGCTCTGTTGATTACGGTATACCGCTCACAAATTGCGGCAAATACGGTTCAAAAAATGGATATTTTACATTCGGCACAGGTGTAAACGGGCTTGGCTGGTAGTTTTTAGGATAGGATTGAAAATGAAAAAATTTCTTACATTATTATCGTTAATTATATTTGCAACACCTTGTTTTGCGGGTGGTGTCGGATACATAAACTATGACAAAGTAATTGAAAATTATCAATACGCAAAAAATACTCTTAAAGAAATTGAAACAAAAAATTCTGAAATTCAACAATACTTACTCAAAAAAGAAGCTGAATTTGATAAAATTGAATCACCTATCCAAAAGAAGAAATTTGAAGAAACCGTAAGAATTGAACTTCAAGCAAAAGAAAAAGCATTCAATGTATTCCGTGAAAAAAAAGAAGAAGATGTTTATAACAAAATTCATGCCGTTTCCGAAAAAATCAGAATGGAACGGGGATTAGATGCCGTACTTGATTCACGAAGCGTTTTTTCTGGCGGAGTTGACATTACCGACAATTTAATCAAACGATTAAATATGACATATTAAC